>CALDJV010000322.1 GCA_937899305.1 uncultured Cytophagaceae bacterium | reverse complement strand
ACAAAGTGTTAGCTAATTAATATTTTTTAGAAACACACGTGCGGAAAGTCGGATCGATCTCATGAAGTTTATGACCAAATGTATACTATTGAGCCTGTTCATCGGACTAGTAACGGTGAATCATACTCAAGCCCAGGAACTCTCAAAAGCCGAAAAGAAAGCATTGAAAAAGGAAGCAAAGGATTTATATAAAAACCCCGCTAAACTCAAAGTGCTCAAGGATGCGAAGAACAAAGCCAATGAAGAGCTTGATAACAATAAAAAAGAAATATTGAAGCTAAAAGCCGCTCAGCACGATTTCGAACAAAGAGAATCGGTGATGTTGAGCACCATTGATAGTTTGAGCGCTCGCCTGAAGAGAGCCAAAAATAAAATCAAGGAATTAGAAAATCGCAAACCAGTAGCCACTGCCAACCCTACCCCCACACCTACTGGTACGGTAGCAGGTGTCGTTTTTAAAGTTCAGGTAGGTGCCTACAAGGGCCGCAGCATTGGCACAGGTAATGGTGGATCTGATTACACCAACGAAAGTGCTGATGGATATAACAAGCATTTGTTAGGTTCTTTTAGACAATACCAACCCGCCAAATCTTTTGCCGATCATCTCGAACGTTTGGGTATCAAAGGAGCTTGGGTAGTCGCTTTCAAAGATGGCAATCGCATATCTATTAAAGAAGCATTGGGTGGAGCCAGCAACAGCACTCCTAAAACAGAAGAAGTCAATACTGACGGAGGCAAATAATTGTTTATTGAGACAAATGATCAGATCACTCACCAAATCACCTCTATATTTATGATAAATCGTGTATTTTCTTTGTTCATTGTTTTGCTAATTGTAGCAGTAGTCTTGCCAGTTCAGGCTCAAAAAGAGAAAGACCCCGAAAAAATGTCTAAAAAGCAGTTGCGACGGGTACTGAAGCGTTACTATAAAAACCCGGCAAAATTTAAAGAGTTCAAACAGAATATTGAAGATAAGGAAAACAAATTGGCTGACCTTGAAAAACAACTTCAAGCTCCAGTAAATACCGACAAGATTGATGCTGAGATTGCTGCCAAAACCAAGGAAGAGGCGGCGCTGAGGGCCGAGATAGAACGTTTGAAAAACGAAAAGAAAGAGACCAAGAAGGTAATCAAAAAGGAAACCAATGAACAAGGCACTATTTACAAAGTACAAGTAGAAATTACCGATAATGATTTGTACAAGGAAATTGTACAAGGAGAAAAAAAGGCCGTTTTTACGGGTGATTTGGATAGTGATGGCTTAAAGAAATATACCCTGGGTTATTTTAAAGATAAAACGGAAGCCGATAAGTTTGTTAAAATTCTGAATGAGTTATTTATCAAGGCCGTAAAGGTGGTCACCTATACCGACGGAAAAAGAATTGACTAATATTTACAAAATCGCCCACTTATGACATTTCATAAATATCGTTTTCTACTGTTTATTTTGGCCATCCTCGGGAGTACTCCATCCCTGTATGCTCAAAAACTATCTAAAGCTGAAAAAAAAGCCCTCAAGGTAGAGGTTAGAAAACTGAATAGTAATCTGAAAGAGTTTCGGGTTATGTTATCCGCAGAAGCTAGCTTAGATAAAAAAATAAAAGAAAAAACGGTTTTAATTACCGATAAACGCTCAGAAGTAGACAAAAAGCAAAAGGAGTTACGGGACAAAAAGTTGTTGGTCCAGCAATTGCAAGATGAGATCAAGGCATTGCGTAAAAAACAAAAGGAAGTCAATGCAACACCTCAACGCACTAAAATCACCGTCTCTGATACTACTTTCAAGGTAATTATTGGTTCTTATACTTCAAAAAACTTTAGTGAGTTTGCCAATAAGCACAAAAACTTTATCATCGAACCTTATGTAAATCCAAACGATGACAAAACCTATTATCGTTATTGTTTGGGGTATTTTACCAGTTATTGGGAAGCCTTGTATTTCAAAAAATACATCGCCAAGGTAATGAACAAAGACAAGGAACAATACCAGCCTTATGTAGTAGGATATGCCGATAATAAAATCATTATTGATGTTCGGGATATTTTAGAAAAATTAGGGCTTTAAAGTTTAATTGTTCCGCCTTCGGCTCATTGTTATATGGCTAAATGGTTGCGCGAGGTTTAAATTACCTCTTATTGGTTTTCACGCGAAAACCAATAAATACCATATCTCGTAAACGATTTAGAATTCGTGATAATCATATAAGCTTTAAGCAAGTTTATACCTGACGAGTTTTGAAAACCTGTCAGGTATAATATGATATATAAAACATTATTTTGCCTAAAGTACCTGATAAGACCGCTCCAACCCCAGATTATTTTTTAGGTTTTTGGCAGAATAACAAACTGGTGTTGTCGGTTTTCCAGTGATAACCGTAGGTGAAATCCAGTTTTTTGACCGTTTTATCGGTTTTAAAAGCATCTCGCAAATCGGCCTGATAGCCACTCTTAAAGTCTGAAACCGGACGAGCGTATTTTCCATACAACTGCACATCCCAGCCTCGTTTTTTATAGTAACTATACGGCACTCCAGTATCGTCTTGCAATACAGCGGTGCTTTCGTCTAGAATGATATCCCGAATGGTCTTAAAAATCTCATAGTGAGGCAAGTAAGAGGCTGATTTAGTCAAAGTAATCTTATTGTCAAAGCTTTTGATAAAGTCGATGAAGTGCTTTTTCTTGGTTACAAACTTTTCTTGAATATCTGAGCCAAAATAATAGATGTTTTGAGGTTTGGTTTTGCCTTTGCCAATAAACTCAATGTGCAACAAAGTGCGATCTTTATCGGTAGTCACCGTCACTGGTACTACTTTACGATTCCCCTCAGTATCAAATACAATGCGTTCTACTTTTATGATCTTGCTGCCAGTTCGGGCCAAAAAGATGGACATCAAAGGCAATACTCCCTTCAATGAAGCCGTATTCAGGTCACCACTCATGTAGCTGGTAATGAAGTAATTTCGTTTCAGCAACTCGGCCAGCGCCTCACGAGAACGATACAAATACTGCTTCGTCATTTTTTTATCATCAGCTTTGAAATTCGGTAGCTCCCCTATAGGTTCTAAACCGAACATCAAGTAGTTGTCACAATTGGGGAAATACAAAAATGCATTCAAGAAATCAGGGCCACTGAATGGGTAAAATAAATTATGCGGCTCTTTGTTCAAATGGCCTACTTCCTGATCACGCCAAGGACGAATTTTGCTCAAGCGATTTTGTTCCAACTGATTCCAGCTTTCGCTCAATAGTTTAATGTGTTCTTGTCCTTCTGGGCTGGCAAACAAATCGTCCATCCCTCCTTTGTCTTCAATATCCAAACCCGCCATCAAGTAAGCCTTGGCCGTAAGCGCTGCATCTGGTTTTACATCTGCGGCTACTTCGGTGGTGCCAGCACTATCGGCTTTGGTGCTGTCTGCTTTAGAGGTATTTGTAGTATCAGTATTTGTCTCGTTACCACTTGATTGGTTATCACAGGCAGTAAACCCCAGAGTGCCCACTAGCAATACTAATGCGCTATATTTTTGTAGTAGTTTCATCGATTTGAAAAAAATTATTTTTGTTTAAAAGCCAAAATTACGCTGGTATTGTCCGTATTCCAATGATACCCATAAGTAAAATTCAAAGGTTTGACCGTGGCGTCTTCGGCAAATGCCTTTTTGAGGGTAGGCTGATAGGTATATTTGCCAAAATCGGCGATGGGCCAGTTGTATTTGCCATAAAGCTTCACATTCCACCCTTGTTCTTTCAGCACATCATAGCGCACTCCGGTATCGTCTTGCAATACGGCTTCGGTATCTTCCAGAATCAAGTTGCGCATCACTTTAAACTGTGATTCGTGCAGGGTGTATTGACAAGATTTTACAAAAGATATTTTGTTAGGAAAACTTTTGATAAACTTGGTCAACTCCATTTTCTTCGGCATCTCGGCATCGCGTACATCGGTACCAAAATAATAGATTTTCTGAGACTTGGTTTTCCCCTTGCCCAAGAACTCTACCATCAGTCCTACTACCGACGTTTTGGGATTCAATTTTTCCGATAAAGGAAATGACTTGGGGGTACCATCGGGTTGCAATTGGATCTTCTCTACTTTCACGATTTGGTTATTGGTGCGAGCCAAAAAAGTAAACATCAACGGAACCACTCCTTGCACATTGGAGTTCAATTCGCTCCCCATAATGGTGGTAATGAAATAATTGCGTTGAAAAATTTCTCCCAAGGCATTGCGTACACTTCCTAAATAATTGGTTACAAAGCCGGCTTTTTGTTGAGAAAAGTCGGGCAGATTACCCACTTTTTCCAGGCCAAACATCAGGTAATTGTCACAATTTGGAAAAAACTCATAAGCATTGATGAAATCTGGACCACTGAAGGGATAAAATAAGTTATGAGGCTCATTATTGAGTTTGGCGAGTTCGGCCTCACGCCAAGTGCGCATCTTTTTCAAACGGGCATTTTCTAGTTTGCCCCATTGTTGGCCAAAAGCAGTCATGTGATTTTTGGCTCCCGATTGGTCAAAAACGCTGTCCATTCCGGCTTTATCGTCTGGGGTGAGCCCCGCAAACAAGTAAGCATGGGCAGTCAGTTTCGCATCTACTTGAGCCGCTTTAGGCTGCACTTCACTCGATTTGGTCGTGTCTTGGTTGGCGTTGGCCGTCGTGTCTTGGTTGGTGTTAGAGGAGTTTTTTTTGGTTTCGCCTCCTCCCCCACAGGCTTGTATCGCCAATAATATAATGAGTACAATCCATCCTTTGATGCCAGAATGGAATACTCGGTAGTAGTTTTGTTTCATTGTTGTTTTTAGATAAGATTTGTTTAAAGTGCAAATTAAGCAAGTTATGCCTAATTGTACACACAACTACATAGATTGTATATCCCTGTAAATTAACAGGGTTTTTAGAGAAGAGAAAGGTTTCTTGAATGAATTACCCATTGAGCGTTGTATTCAATGGAATCAAAGTCAATGTTGTGGGTCCAACACGTCACTCCATCCACCTCATTTTTTTTTAAAAAAACTTTCGATTTTACGTCCGTAAGTCTACCCTCAAAAAAGTATATGACAATATACTCTTATCGATAACAGTACTATTTTTTTCAAGTAATATAATATCAAACTTTATTTCTATCATAATTTAAGTTAATCAAACATGAATTTTCAAAGAAGCATTTTATGGACTTTTATTTGCCTTGGATGGCTAATTCAGCAAAACGATGCGCAGGCACAACGCCTCAAACAAGTTCTTCCTGCTGCCATAGGAAACCAAATAAGTGTAGACTATCTAAATGACCAAGTAGCTTATGCGGTCACTTCTGAAGGATATGTATCTAAAACTACCGATGGAGGAACAAATTGGATTCAGGTATACAACTTTCCACGAACCGCTTATGATATTGAATTTGTAAGTACAACTACTGGCTTTGTGGTGGCAGCTTACGCTGCCAACGGAGGTATATATAGAACTACTGATGGTGGTCATACTTGGACAAAAGTGAATGTTGGGAATGCCTTCCTTTCCGATATATTCTTTTTGGATAGCCAAACCGGGTTCGCAGTAGGAGCACGTGGAGGGTTACAAAAAACCACCGATGGGGGAGACAACTGGACAAATATAAGTACTGGAACCAATAGAAATTTAACTAGTGTGCATTTCGTAGATGCATCAAATGGGTTTATTGTTGGTCAAGATGTTGCTTTGAAAACCACCGATGGTGGTACTAACTGGACATCGATGTACTCAAATGCCAGTGGAAAAACATTTAACCAGGTACAGTTTTTCACTGCTCAAAAGGGATATATGATGGAGCAAGGCATATTGTATATCACCACTGATGGAGGCGCCAACTGGTCAACATCCAGAGTTAGACCCGCCTTAGAGACCCGTAAATTTATTTTTACTGATGAGAACACAGGTTATGCCATCCAGGTTGGACTTGGAACAGGTAATGCTTATAAATCTACTGATGGAGGCCTTAATTGGACTCAACTTACTACCCCTCCCCCTCCTCCAAATACTGGTGTAGAATATAAAGATGTGCATTTCCTTAATAATAACCAGGGGTATATTGTAGGAAAAAACGGATTGATAATACAAACTACTGATGGTGGCGTTACCTGGACACAAGTAAATCAACTTGCCAATAAATCCACCAGGTCTCCTAATGTAACCAGTATCACCTTCCGAAACAGTAATAAAGGCTACGCCATAGAAGCCCAGGGAAAACTTTTAACAACCGAAGATGGAGGAACTACCTGGGCTCACGCACCCAACCCGGATTTAGGGATCAATTATACGATTAGGCACATCGAGTTTATCAACGAATCAATCGGTTTTTTGGGTACTGACCGCTCATTGTATAGAACCGCTGATGGAGGAAACTCTTGGGAAATAGTACTCCCTTTTGGAATAAGTGCTACCAGTACTTCTATTACTCATCATACTGACCAAAATATTTTCCTTACATCTGGTGGTGCTTTTAGAAGAAGTTATGATGGAGGGAAAACCTGGATAGCACCACGCGCAGGCCAGACAATTCCTGGTAAAGTTGTTTTTACTGATGCCTATACCGGATATGGAATCAAACAAGGGGAGCTAGGATTTGTATTTACTACCAACGATGGAGGAGAAACCTGGACCAAAAAGCTGATCGGTACCGATACCTTCTATAACATCACCTCCAATGGTAAAAACAGGATATACATTTGCTCCGCAAATGGTGCGGTGTACTTCACGAGTTATGGAGGAACGAGATGGACCAAGAATACAATTACTCCATCAGGGCAGACCGCTACTTTCCGCCATATTGCCTTTTATGACGAGTTTAATGGATATACCGCAGGTACAACAGGTACCATTTACCAAACCAAAGACAATGGAAGAAGCTGGCAAAGAGTAGAGCCCATCATCCATGAAAACACGGTCATTATGAACATGGATTATGTAGATCAAAACGTAGTGATGACAGGAACAAATGGTACTATTATCAAGGCAATCAACGGAAAAATGGCCATTAGCCAAGCAACCAATAATATTGATGCAGGAGGTAATTATGATTTTGGTGCTCTCACGATTGGACAAAGCAGTGATGAAATAAGTTTTACTATAAAAAATAACGGGGATGATAACTTGGAACTTACTCAAACCCCTCTGATTAGTATTAGTGGAGCTCAGGCCAGTGAATTCTCTATCACTAGTCAACCCTCTTCAAGCATTGTGCCGGGTGCCAGCAGCAATTTTAAAGTGAAATTTAGCCCTACCAGCCTTGGTAACAAAAATGCGGTGATCACGATTCCTAACAACACTCCGAGTAACAACTTTGTAATCAATGTTACCGGGTTGGCCAAACAAGCCCAAACAATTGCTTTTAGCTTAGGGAGCAACGCCACTAAAACAGTGGGTGACCCAAACTTTGGTTTAACTGCTACCGGGGGAGCCTCAGGGAACCCCATCACATTTACTAGTAGCAACCCTAATGTGGCAACCATCTCAGGTGATCAAGTTACTATTGTAGGGGCAGGTAGTACAATAATTACCGCCAAACAAGCCGGAAATGCTACCTATGCGAGTGCTCAAGCTACCCAATCTCTTACGGTGAATAAAGCCGACCAAACCATTCGTTTTGATCTGGGAAGTGACGCCAACCAAGTGGTAGGAAATGCCGCATTTACATTATCGGCCTTAGGGGGAGCTTCGGGCAAAGCCATTACTTTTACTAGTTCAAATACCAGTATAGCCACTATAACGGGTAATACAGTCACCATTGTAGGAGCAGGCCTGGCTAACATTACCGCCAATCAGGAAGGCAATGCCAATTACAATCAAGCCGCTAGTGTTAGTCAAACCCTGACAGTGGGCAAGGGAGAACAAAGCATTCGCTTTGATTTGGGAAATGATGCTGTCAAAAATGTAAGAGATGCTGATTTTACCCTTTCGGGAACTGCTTCTTCCAACCTCACCGTCAGTTATACCAGTTCGAATACTTCAGTAGCAACGGTATCAGGGAATACGGTCAAGTTGATTGGTGAAGGTAGCACCATCATTACTGCCAATCAAATAGGAAATAAGGATTACAACGCTGCTCCTGAGGTTACTCAAACCCTCACTGTCAACAATAAGTCTAGTCAAACCATTACATTCTCTTTGGGAAGCAATGCCAACAAAACTTTTGGTGACGCTAATTTCAACCTTTCAGCCACAACATCATCAGGGTTAGATATCAGTTATACCAGCTCTAATACTGCTGTGGCAACAATTTCAGGTAATGTAGTTACCATTGTAGGAGCAGGTACTACTACCATTACCGCCAGTCAAGCCGGGAATGACAGCTTCAATCCTGCGGCTGATGTAACCCAAAGCCTTACCATCAGTAAAGCCTCGCAAGCCATTACTTTTACTCTAGAAACTGACGCCAATAAAGTAGTAGGTGATGCTCCCTTTGTTTTATCAGCTACTGGTGGGGCATCGGGCAATCCAGTTACATTTACCAGTTCAGACACCGATGTAGCGATCATTACTGACAACACCGTGACCATCGTAGGGGAAGGTACCACTACCATTACCGCCAGTCAAGCAGGGAATGACAACTTTGACCCTGCGGCTGATGTAAATCAAAGCCTTACCGTAAGTAAAAGTCAAGTCACAGCCTTGCCTCAAAACCTCAAAGAAGCCAAAGTTATTTTGTTCCCCAATCCATTTGTTGACGATTTGACAATGGAAGTTCAAGGAAAAACGGGCAACAATCAGGTGAAAATTGTGGTACTTGACAATCAAGGAAAAGAAGTATTGGCTACGAAGCAAACTTTGGTAAACGGTCGTTTAACATTGCCTATGCAAAGGTTTCAGGCAGGACAATACCTACTCAAAATCACATTTGGCGAAGGTGTTATTTTACATCGGGTTACCAAACTCTAATCAAACAATTACCTCAATTTTTAATTGATCAAATGATTTATTCAAGAAAAATGAAACAAGCTTTTATATTCTCAATGTTGGCCTTGGTAATGGTTTTTGCTCAGGCTTGTAACAACGGTGGCGATACGCCTACTCCTCAGGGAGAAACTACCAACCCCAACTTGCTCAAGACCTGGAAGGCTTCCTCAGTATTGGAAGGAACTCTAGATATTACCAGTGAGTTTAGTAGTTATCGTTTGACTCTGGCTGAGTCGGGTAGTGATAAAACCTTTACGCTGATAGATCGGCAAGGAACCAGTGCTACCGGAACCTGGAGTATTAGCACTGATGAAACCACCATTACGCTGAGTGTAGCCGGAGGAGCCTCTATTACGCTGAGTGGGGTAAGCATCAGCGCCAATGAACTCAAATATACAGCGGCCGAAACCGGAAAAAATGGCCAGGTAAATTTATCGTTTACTTTGATTCCGGCCTAGGTATACTGTCAACTTTATTACTTTACAAGAGCTCTCTTGAATTATCAGGAGGGCTTTTTTATTTGGCACCACCGTAATACTCATTTCGGTTCAACGCGAATAGAAATATGATTAAGGAACACGTTCCTAAGCATCGCTTATATTCTTCTCAACAAGTGATTCATTTTAGTATAAACCAGCCATTGAATTTCAACCAGATTAGGTGACTTTTGCTTGCTCATCAAAACAAGGCTTCTTTTTAGTTAACGTACTGGCATATAGCATTTTATGATTATTCCGTGCTTTTCATACTGGCTTCTACTAAAAAAAGTACAAATTCGCTACTCAATCAATAACAACCCGGCCATTTATTATATCAAATGATTCAAGTAAAGTACGAAAGTAAGATTTTACCCAAAATAGATGCGATTGCAAGGAAGGCGCTCATCATATAAAAATGATAGATTGATATGAGAATATAGCGTAAAGAGGATGAAAAAACATAAACCCAAAATAATAAGTATTATGAAACAAAATTACCATCCATTCATACTTCCTCTTTTATCTAATGATAAGATAATTTTTTCCAAATCATTCAAAATACCATTACTCACCTGGGTAAAACGCTTTGCCCTTCTTTTTTCTAACACTATACTCACTTATTCATCGGTTAGCTAGCAAACAACGAGGATAATTTGGTAGCCTAGCCCATTGGTCTGTCACGAGGTCATTTCAATGAACCGTCAGGTGAACCATCGAGGTTGCATCTCGATCATGGCCTGCTATCCAAAAAAACTTGATTGTTTCTCTCTGATTCGCCAGGATAAAATGAACAATACAACCCTGATAATCAAATATTTAAAAGCAGTGCAACTTAGGACAGGTTGAAACAAACTCAATGCAACACTGCATCTTTTGTGGTGCCACCTACGACTTGAGTTAGTTCCTTGACTAAAAAAATATAGATTCTCATGACATTTGAAATCATTTGGAAGAAACACCAACCCGAATTGTTGAATTTTATTAAGACAGGCACGCCCGACAAGGCCACAATTCAGGATGTTTTACAAGAGGTGGGTATCAAACTATATCTCGCATTACAGGCACAACAACCCATCAAAAACCATCAAACCTGGCTTTTTCAGGTAGTCAAAAACACCATGGTAGATTTTTACCGCCAAAAACAAAAACGCCCTTATCTAAAAGCAGACTTGTCTTTGGAAAATGTGAATCACGAAATCGTTGACCCTGACATCAACGATTTACTGGGTTTTATCATTCAAACTTATTTACCCGAAGAGTATGGAGCTCCATTATACCTTGGCGACATTGAACGTCTCCCTCAGAAGGTGGTAGGGCATATCTTAAACTTAACCTTACCTGCTACCAAATCGCGCATCCAACGAGCCCGAAAAAAACTCAAAGAAGTATTGATGGAGTTTTTTGAAATTCAACAAAATGACAAGGGTGAAATACTTGATTTTCAGGTAAAAACAGATGCAATCTTGCCAAAAGAACTTTTACAAGAAATGAGAAGACTCCATTTTTTTGGCTAGGATCTGCACCTTTTCGGCACTGATTGATGACTAAAGCCAGAGTAATCAATTTTGAACAAACTATCATGGCTTCAATGCTTACAAAACCTCATAAAAAAGGGCTCAAATCTTTCTATAAGACCTTTTACAATTTATGACATGCTTAATTGCAAGCGATTGGGGTAAGCAAACCAAACAGTACATTTAATCACAACAAAACATAAACAATTATTTCTGATCAATCATCAGGTAAAATAAGTGGGATCCCCACTACTATAAGTTCATTTTTTAATTCTAAGTATAACGCAAAACATGAAAAAAATAACCATTCTGTTACTATCCGACTTTCCGCACGTGTGTTTCTAAAAAATATTAATT
>CALDJV010000321.1 GCA_937899305.1 uncultured Cytophagaceae bacterium | reverse complement strand
GCCCAATATCCACTGGATATTGTCCTGCTGTAGAAAAAAATGAAAGGCTTAATGAGCTCCAGTTGTTCATATTTTAACCTGAACTTTGCAACTGGTATTTATTAGAAATAAACAAATTTTTGACCTGCGAAAGGTCAGTTTGTAATTCGCCCAGAGGAAGAATCAACATTTTTAGGAACGCTAAACCTGCTTATTGACGACTCAGTAAGCAGGTTTTTTTGTTGAGACTTGTGGAGAAAATGGTGAGTCCTAAATGGACCTTTATAAAGAGGTCTCAACGCTGGCATTGAGTCGTTTTTTTTGCCTTTAAATGGTTTCTTTGAGCTCAAATTTTACGGTTTTTTATTTTATTAAAAAAAAGCCTTTAAACGAGTTACCTTTTTGGAGTATCTTGTATAAACGCATGTAATCTAGTGATTTTACCCATTAACTAATTTAACTAACTTAACATCTGTATATCAAACTTTTACAAACTCAAAGCCTCTATGAATATTGATCTGAACCTTGCTACGTTTCTAGTAATTTCACCTTTTTTATATAAGTATTTATACTTGCTGTATAATGCAGTATATTTTCCCCCAATACCCATACCCTCCACTTCTTAAAATAACATAACACATCATATCAAAATCAGACTTTCCAAAACGCTATACCAGCGAAGCTGAAACGACCATTCGTATTGACTAAACTCAGTGAATCATTGATTCGGTGAGATTAAAAAAAGCGTATGGGATTTTCTAACGCCTTAGTGTTTGCTGTCTGACCTGAGTTTTGTAACCAAGCCCCTTACCGCAATTGTAACGGGGATAGATTTGTAGTGCTTTTACCCAAAGAAAAAGCAAGCCTCTCATGCATTGGGTACCCTACCCGATGTTGTCATGAGTTTTCCTGAGAATTTCTACTATTAATTAACCTATAAACATAATTTTATGACATCTCACAAGTATGTTCATTATTTGTTAATCAGCTTGATTGGGCTGTGTTTAACAGGAACATCTAATCGAACCTGGGCGCAGCAAATGCCGCGATCCATCGATGTTTTTTCTGGACTGGGTAATTCCAGCAACCCGTCTGGGCTAACCGCAATTGGCAATCGGTTGATCTTTAATGCTACCAATAGTGGAATAGGCAAAGAACCCCACATCAGCGATGGCACAGTGGCGGGTACCAAGCTACTTAAGGACATCTTTACGGGTACCAACAGTTCCAATGCACAGTATTTCACTGAGTTTGTGGTAGGCGGCATTACCTATGCTTATTACTTTGCAAACGACAATAGTAATTCCGGGGCATTGTATCGAACCAACATCAATGATGGCACAACTGAGTTGGTAGTCAATGTAAATCCCTTGGGGAGTGCAAGCAGTATACCAGGAGTAGGTCGAGGTCGGTTTTTGATAAACGTAGGAGGCACGCTGTTTTTTGCTGGCCAAGACCCTACTGGCCGTCAGGAGCTTTTTAAAAGCGACGGAACCGCAGGGGGAACAACGTTGGTAAAAGACATCAATTCCAACCCGATTGGAGGGTTTACGATGCCATCCAATCCTCGGGATCTGACCAACATCGATGGTAAATTATTTTTTACCGCAGATGCCAATTTCAATGGAGGACTGGGCAATGTAAATCGAGAATTATGGGTAAGCGATGGAACCGCAGCAGGAACCCGCTTGGTAAAAGACATCCATGTGGGCACTAATAATAGTTCTAATCCCAGTAATTTGGTAGAAAAAAATGGCTTGTGCTATTTCTTTGCCAACGATGGGTTGGGAGAGGCACTATGGCGAAGTGATGGAACCGCTGCAGGTACTTTTAAAGTTTCTTTGCCTTCGGGTACCAACGTAGATGTAAATGCAGGGATCGTGAATTGCAACAACATTTTGTTTTTTGCCGCTACCAGCTCGAGCATGGGTACTGAGTTATGGATAAGTGATGGCGTCAATGCCGTTCCACTAGACCTCAATACCGGAACAAGTAGTTCCAATCCTGCTCATTTTACCTCGGTAGATGGAATCTGCTATTTTTCAGCAACCAATGCTACCTCAGGAGCTGAATTGTGGAAAAGTAACGGTACCGTAGGAGGCACCAGGATGGTCAAAGACATTTTTGCGGGTGCATTTGGCTCTAGTCCTCAAAACCTCACCAAAGTACAAGTGAATGGGCCTGGTTCAGTGATTTATTTTACTGCTTTTATGGGCGCTTCAGGCCGTGAATTATGGAAAAGTGATGGCACCAGTGCGGGTACAGTATTGGTCAAAGATATCAACCCCAGTTCAAGTACCAATGCATCGGCCATTTCTGGATTGACTGCAGTTCCAACCCAAACAAATGAAGACGCTTTATTTTTTAGTGCGTTTAACGGAGACAATGCTGTAGGCCAGGAACTCTGGACCATTGCTCCATTTTCTTGCGCTGCTAATCTTACCGAAAAGGTAAGCGTAAATGGGGGAGGTTTTGGGTTCGGTACCAATCCTTTGTCCACCTCAGATGGTACAGCTAGTTTGGTGACTTCTCCGGATGGTCAGTATTTGTATGTACCCGACGAAACAAACCATGTCATCAAACGAGTAGACATCGTTTCGGGGGTCATCACCATCATTGCGGGTACCATCGGCAACAGTGGTTTGGTAGACGGAAACGGTACCTCGGCTCGCTTCAATTTCCCCACTGGGTTGGCCATCGATGTGGCCGGAACGTTGTACGTATCGGATAAAAATAACCACGCCATCCGTAAAATTGTGGACCCCAACGGGGCAGCAGTCGTGACTACAATTTCGGGTAATGGTTCAGCAGGTGATGCCATTGGTACGACCAATGCAGCGCGTTTTCGTGAACCCTCTGGTATTGCCCTTGGGCTTTCCAATCAGTTGTATGTTGCCGATAAAAACAACCACAAAATCAAGCAAATCGACTTGAACAGCAACACGGTTACGGTACTGGCTGGACCACCAGTGGGTACGGGTACGCCCTTTCCCGCAGGAGCGGTAGATGGTACCTCCTCAAATGCACGGTTTTTCTTTCCAACCGATGTAGCCTTGGATGAATCGGGTAACTTATATGTAGCCGACCGCCATAACAACATCATTCGTAAAGTATTGATTGCCAATGGAAACACGACCACTTTTGCCGGAAATATTGCCCTAACAATCCCTGGATCCATCAATGGAACTGCAGCCAATGCTCGTTTCAATCACCCCACTGGAGTTGCGGTAGACAAAGCCGGAAATGTATTTGTGGCCGATACCCGAAACCATTTGATTCGTAAGATCAGCAATGGAAACGTAACGACTGCCGCAGGTACCGGAGTAGCCGGTTTTGCCGATGATAATGTGGCTTTGAATGTGGAGTTTAATTTTCCTACCGGAGTATTTACTGATCTGGAACAAAATGTATACATCAGTGACAAGATGAATGGGTGGGTTCGTCGTTTTTTTATCGACAACCCGGCGGGAAAAGTAACCAACGGACAGCAAATTTGCGCTGGATCAAGTGGCCTGCTTACCCTCAGTGAGCACACCGGAACCGTGATCAAATGGCAATCATCTACCGATGGGGTCAACTGGATTGACATCGCCAATACCTCTACGATTTTAAATGTTGCCAATGTAAGCACCACTACTTTTTATCGAGCTGTAGTGCAAAGTGGTAGCTGTGAGCCCACTCCGTCTAATTATGCAGTATTGAGCATTGCAAGTCCTAATGCGGTAGTTTCGGGAGGCGATCAAACCCGTTGTGGGGTAGGTACGGTTACACTGGCCGCTACTGGAGCTGCTGAAGGCAACTATCGTTGGTATGCTTCGGCTACTGGAGGAGTGGCGTTGAGTACCAGTAGTACTTTTACCACTCCTGCTTTGTCGGTTGGAAACCACACCTTCTATGTATCCACCGTGGGGGCTGCTTGTGAAGGTCCCCGGGTACCGATTAATATAACGGTAAATGCGAATCCTACCCCGGTCATTATTGGAGCCACCTCTATTTGTACGGGACAAACCGAAACCTACACCACCACCGAACAGGCGGGGAGTGTTTATAACTGGGCCATCACCAATCCTGCTTTGGGTACCATTGTCAGTGGGCAGGGAACCGCCTCGGTAGTGATTGAATGGGGAAGTACACCTGCTACGGGGAGTTTGACCGTAACTGAGGCTTCTGCTGATGGTTGTGTGGCTACTTCGGCTCCTCTGAACATTGCCTTCAATGCGGTGGCAGTGAGCCCACTGGCTACCAATGCTTCGCGATGCGGGAGCGGAAATGTGGAATTGAATGCGATGAAAGCAGACGGCTCTCAATTGTTGGCCAATGAGTCTTTCCGCTGGTACGATGCGGCTGATAGTGGCATTGTATTGGCCACGAATACGGGTACATATGTAGCCCAAAACCTTTCTGCTACTAAGGTGTATTATGTAAGTTTTTACAATGGAAACTGCGAAAGTGAGCGGGTGGCAGTCACTGCCCAAGTCATTACTGAAATAGCCAAACCATTGGTCAATGATTATCGAATTTGTGGGACTGGATTGTTGGCGTTGGCGGCTTCGGTATCCTCGACCGAGCAAAACGTACAATACCGCTGGTATGATGCGGCTACTGGTGATATCCCATTGCAGGACAGCCCCGATTCTGAGTATGTGGTCAATATTTCGGGAGATGCGACCTATTATGTGAGCGCTTACCTACCCGAATGTGATTTTGAAAGCGATCGGGCGGCGGTGAACATTGTCTTGTCGCCTTTGAACGGAGGAACCATCGGCCCCGATCAAATGATCGAGAAGGGAGGAACCCCAGCTTTGATCAATTCTCTGAGCCCAGCCAATGGAGGGTTTGGTTACCTTACCTATGCTTGGGAAACCTCGACCAATGGCATCGACTGGGGCTTGATTGCGGGAGCCACTGATACCACTTATGCTCCAGGAGCTTTATTGGCTACGACTTATTTCCGTCGTTTGGTCAATTCAGCCGAATGCGGGCAAATGGAATCGAATGTAGTAAAAATAGAAGTGGTCAAACCATTGGAGGCACCAGTGAACTTTCACGGGCAAATTGCCGCAGTAGATACGGTGTGGGCGGTAGAATTGGGCTGGGCCAATGGGGACCCCCGAACCGAAGGATTTCACCTTGAAAAAGGCGATGGGGTAGATTTTACCTTGGTAGCTACGCTCAATGCGAACGATACCAGTTATACCGACTTTGGGAGCATTCTAGGCGACAAAGCTTACTATCGTATTCGGGCGTTCAAAGGAAACTTGGTGTCGGAGTATGTGCAGATTAGAATAGCACCAGACCAACAAACTGCTGGAACTTCAGAAGCCATGGCCGAACATACTGAGGTGTTTCCCAACCCGGCCAAGACTCAAACCAAAGTAAAGCTAGACATGGCAGCCACTGGAGACGGGGAAATCATTTTGCGAAATACCCAGGGAATCGCCTTGGCCAGGTATCCGTTTAGCAAGTCTTCGGCTACTAAAGAAATGACTTTGCTGCTGAATGACCTTAAAACGGGCATTTATTGGTTAGATATTAGGCTAGAGAAGGAAAAAACAGTAAAGCGGATTTTTATAAGGTAAATGCGTTGAATAGCAACGTTTAAATAACTTCTAAAACGAAAAGCCGCTCTGGTATTGAGCGGCTTTTTGTTTTTATCTATTTACAAGAGGCAAACTTAAGTCTGAATGACCCCTACATTGTAGCGTTTCTCAATCGGAGCATGATTGGCAGCCTCGATTCCCTGTGAAATTACCTTGCGGGTTTCCAAAGGATCGATGATGGCATCTATCCACAAACGAGCTGCTGAGTAATAAGGAGACATTTGACTGTCGTACCGCTCAGTGATTTTGGTCAACAATGCCTGCTCTTCTTCTGGATCGGTTTCCTCTCCTTTAGCTTTCTTCGAGGCCATTTGAATTTGCAACAAAGTTTTGGCGGCTGATTGTCCACTCATTACCGCAATTTTGGCGGTAGGCCAGGCAATCATCAGACGAGGATCATAAGCTTTGCCACACATGGCGTAGTTTCCGGCTCCGTAAGAGTTACCTACTACTACCGTAAACTTAGGTACGACCGAATTGGCCATGGCGCTCACCATTTTAGCTCCATCTTTGATGATACCTCCGTGCTCGGAACGACTCCCTACCATAAAACCAGTGACATCTTGTAAAAACACCAATGGAATTTTTTGTTGGTTGCAAGTCATAATAAAACGAGCTGCCTTATCGGCCGAATCAGAGTAGATTACCCCACCCATTTGCATTTCGCCTTTTTTAGACTTTACAATTTTCCGTTGATTGGCCACAATACCTACTGCCCAGCCATCAATCCGAGCCCGTCCACATACGATAGACTTCCCGTAGCCTTCTTTGTATTGGTCAAACTCCGAGTCATCTACCAGTCGCTTGATGATATCTACCATGTCATAAGGTTTGGCCCGATCGGCAGGTAATATGCCGTAAATCTCGGCCGGGTTTTCTTTGGGTGGTTGAGGAGTAGCCCGGTTAAAACCCGCTTTTTCGTTGTCTCCCAATTTGTCAAATATGCGTTGGATGGCTTCCAGGCACGATTGATCATCAGGATATTTGTTGTCGGTTACCCCCGATATTTCACTGTGAGTAGTGGCTCCTCCCAGGGTTTCGGCATCCACATCTTCTCCAATCGAGGACCTTACCAAGTAAGGGCCAGCCAAAAAGATAGAACCCGTTCCTTCTACGATCATGGCTTCGTCGGACATAATAGGGAGGTACGCCCCACCTGCTACGCAACTACCCATAATGGCAGCTACCTGTACAATCCCCATTGATGACATCTGGGCGTTGTTTCGAAACATTCTTCCAAAATGTTCTTTGTCAGCAAATACATCGGCCTGAAGCGGAAGAAAAATCCCGGCACTATCCACCAAGTAGATGATGGGTAATTTATTTTCTATGGCAATTTCTTGTGCTCTTAAATTCTTTTTTGCCGTGATTGGAAACCAGGCGCCCGATTTTACGGTGGCATCGTTGGCCACAATCACACACTGCTTACCACTTACCCGACCTATGCCCACTATTACTCCACCCGATGGGCAACCGCCATACTCGGGGTACATATCGAAACCAGTGAGGGCACCAATTTCTAAAAAATCACTTCCATCATCAATCAAGTAATCAACTCTTTCGCGAGCAGTGAGTTTACCTTTAGCATGTTGCTTGGCAATTTTTTTTTCACCTCCTCCCAAAGCCACTTTTTCGAGTCTGGTGCTCAGCAAGAAAAGCTGTTGTTTTAGCAAATCTTCGTTTTTGGCAAATTCTAAATTCATAGGTCTGTTTTGGTATTCAAATAATGAAAGTGCAAATAAAAAGAATTATAATTGATTGACAAAAGGATGGCTGTCTATGTCATCTTAATTTGATTGTTAAGAATATGTGAAACTCAAAGTTAACATAATATATATTTATAAAAATGCTTACATCAAAAAATCAATAAGACAAACAAGTAGAATGAGAGAAAATAAATTGCTGGAACTCATTACTTATAAGCTACTGTATATTAGAAATTTTAAAAAATAATTTTTAAGTGCTAGTAAGCAATTCAAGCTAATCAGAGTAGTTAAATCAAAGAAAGTCAATGGTTTGTAACGAAAATAGAATGTGAAATAAATGGGTGATTAGGCTTTATTTTTGTATTTTGGGCAAATCAAGTGAGTACAAATCTACCACCTCAGACTTATTTATTAAAAATATTGCTAAAGAATTATGCAAAGTTTAGACAGTAATACGACTCCGAAAAATACAATTGAACGATTGGCCAAAGACTGTTATTTGGCGGCAGCCTGCCAACACGCGGGAATCTCTGCTCAGACTTATGAAGACTTCAATTTAATTCGTCAATTTCAGGAAGAATACTTGCCGAAAGATCGGATAGGAGTATTGTATTTGCGTACCTACCAACAAGCAGCTCCCCAAATAGTAGAAAATATTAATGCGCATACCTCTCGTGATTCCATCTACACTTTTATTTACCAAGTAGTGATGCAATGTGTAAGCGCAATTAGAAAAGGAGCGTCGGAGGCTGCATTACGGGTACTGGTAAATATGATGCATAATATTCAGTTACGCTACGGATTGGCCGAAAAAATTGTTTAAGTAATCCGTAAAAAATAAAGTTTCGTTTTGACTTCAAGCTCAGGTCTCGTTTTTGTCCACAGTCAACGGTCCATAGTCCACAGACGAAGGTTTTGAGCAAGATGCTTATGTTTCTAACTTGTTGAAATCGAAAGCTTATTTTTTCAACTTTACTAAGTAACTATTGTTCCGCTACGCTCATTGCTAAACCGAGCCTTTGGCGAGCTTAGCGAAGCTAATTGTTCTATGGCTAGTTCCTTTGGCTTCGCCCAGGACTTCGGGTTGCGCGAGGCGATGAAAAACTATGGACTATGGACCAATGCTGTTTAAAACCTCTTGCGTCATTCCAATGTGTTGAAATGAGTTTTTTATAAATCCCTGATAATCAAATATTTAATACAATCAGGTGTTACTATTTTCTTGACTTCAAGCCCAATACGTCCCCTGTCCTTCCGAACCTTGGTGAGGATGAAGTTGGAAGGACAGGTATCGAGTGAGAATTCTACAACTAAGAGATTTAGTTTTGAATAAAATAGGAGTATATTATATACGTAAATAATCGCTATTTATTCAAACTTTTAAGGAAACAGCATTGGACCATCGACTAAACAAAACTTCCAACTCCTAACTACGATCTACCAACTAAACAAAACTACCCATCAGTTCTAGGTACCGCAGCAGCTTTGGGTCCTTGATCTTCGGCAGGTGTTTTTTGGTTGCTTGCCAGAAAACGTCGATAATAAGACCAAATTAAAAAGGTCATGGGCAAAGCAATGATCAATCCCAAAATACCCAATAGCTTACCCCAAACCGAAAGCGCTAACAGCATCACCGCAGGGTTGAGCCCAATGGCATTTCCCATAATTTTGGGAGTGAGTATGGCATCTTGAATCAATTGTACCACCACAAAAACCACCAATACCAACAACATCATAAACCAAAAACTTTGGCCAGTGTCGAGAGAATGAATCAGGGCAAAAAATGCCGCTGGAATAAAAGCAATATTTTGTAAATAAGGAACCATGTTCATGGCACCAACCAGTAAGCCAAACACAATGGCCAGAGGTAAATTGATGATACTAAAGCCAATGGCAAAAAGCACCCCCACCAGGGACGCGATCAAGGTTTGAGCCCTAAAGTAGCTTCCCATGGCGGATTTGAAGTCACTAATGACCCCCTTGACTTGCCCATGATATTGTTCTGGTAGCAAGTCGGTCCATTGAAACATAATTTTGTTATAATCGAGCAGAATAAAAATGAGGTAGAGCAATACGATGGCAAACCCCATAATGCCCAAAAGCAAGTGCAATACACTATTGAATAAGCCAATGACGTTGGGAAGTATTTTTCTGGCGGCCTCTACTGCCAAGTGAGTAAACTTATCAGTTTGAAAAAAATCCTGAGTGTGGGCGGTATCAATTACCTGGTCTATCCTTTTCCATACCGATTCGGGGATATATTCTCTAGCTTTTTTGTCCAGGTGAGGATCCTTGGCCAGACCTGTGATCATGTCGCCCATGTGGTTTACATCCTTGGCCACCAACGGCACCACTACCATGGTAATGCTGGCAAAGGCCCCAAATACCAAAATAAGACTCAACAAGACTGCCAACACCCGATTTTTGATCCGTATCTTGTTTTGTAAAAATAGGACCAAAGGATTCATAATGTAAGCAAGTAGGGCCGCAATGGCAAAAGGGATCAATACATCTTGCAAATAAGACAATATCCGGTAAAGTCCCCAAATTACCCCTACCCATATAGCAATACGAACAATTCGGTCAAAGGTAAAAGGTTTACTACTGATCAGCGACATGATTTTCTAGGTTAATTGAGTAAGTACAATATTCGAATGATAAGTTAGACATATCCGAATATTATACCAAAAAATATTCGGAGAGTTAGGTAATTTCGGTATTCGGTAATTTTTTAGTGAGGGCTGCTTTCTCAGCTTTGCTCAAATTATTGCTTAGCAAAGTAAGGTGGGTGAGTTGAGTCATGTTTTCAATGCCTTGGGGCAACGAAAAAAGCTGATTGGAATGTAAGCGCAAATGAGTGAGTTGAGGCAAAGTGGCAATACTCTCGGGCAGGTATTCCAAACGATTATCGCCCAGGTCGAGTCTTTTCAGTTTTTTAAGCGCCCCAATATTTTCAGGAATTTGTTTGAATTTATTTTCTCCCAAATTGAGCCAAGTCAATTGTTGCATTCGCTCGATACTTGCGGGCAACTCACTGATATTGTTAAAGTTGAGGTGGAGTTCTTTCAAATGGTGGAGTTGGGTGATTGCTTCAGGAAAAGTTTCCAGGCGGTTGTTAGAGAGATGCAGTTTTTGGAGTTTTTGTAATTGCCCGATTTTGGGGCTGACCTCAAAAATTTGATTGGTGTCTAAATTCAATTCCTCCATGGCAAACCACTGGCCAATAAAATCAGGCAAGCGAATGAGTTGGTTTTGTGAAAGGTTGCATACCTGAAGTTGGCTGAGGTGCTCAAAACTAGCCGGGAGTTCCTGAATATAATTTTTATGGAGATGAAGACTACGCAAGTGAGATAAAAAACCAATGTGTTCTACATCAGTCAGACGGTTAAAGTGGGCGTACAGATGCCTTAAATTACGTAGTTTTTCAATGCCTTTCAAACTTTTGAGTCGGTTGCTGTCTACGTGTAGGCGGGTGAGGTTTTTGAATACCTGAAGATTGGCAGGTAAATGTTGTAACTCATTGCTGTATACCAAAAGCGTTTTCAACTGAGGGAGTTGCCCAATACTATCAGGAAGCGCTTCGATTGCCAGCGAATTGAGATGAAGATCGGTGATCAGCTTGAGCGGGTCAATAAAATCGGCTTCAAGGCAAAGCAATTTCTTAAAATTGGTATTGGTCAAGTCAGGGAAAAGGGCAAAAGGCACCTGCATTCCTTTGGCCAGTAGTATTCCCAAGCGAATTGTACTTTCGTCGTCATTATTCAATAGTTGACGCAAGCTGACTAATTCGGGCGTTAGTTCCATACCAATGTTCGATATTGTTTGATTGTTCCGCTTTGCTTATTGTTACATTGTTCCGTCTTCGGCTCATTGCTCTATGGTTATATTGTTGCATTGTTCCGCTTCGCTTATTGTTAGTTCCTTCGGCTTCGCTCAGGACTTCGGGTTGCGCAAAGCGTCGTAAAACTATGGACCATTGACCGTGGACTAT
>CALDJV010000320.1 GCA_937899305.1 uncultured Cytophagaceae bacterium | reverse complement strand
TTTAAAAATATAACATACTACTAAGTTGACAGCATTGCGCGTCCTCGCGTGTGTTCTTTCAGAGTACATCCATTTGAACTGAATACTGTAGAGATTATAAACCTTTGCCGTCACACGCGGGGACGCGTGCGCTAGCGATTATTTAGGCAAATTTATACCTGATAGGTTTTTGAAACCTATCAGGTATAATGTATAAAATTAACCTGGTTTATCTCTTCTTCATCATATAATCTATGGTCAAGTTAGACAACATTCTCACTCCCAACTTCATTCCTTTGTCATTGATTTTAAAATCAGGTGTATGGTGAGGGGCAGCCGTTCTAGGATCTTGGCCAGGGGTCATTCCTCCTAAAAAGAAAAAGAATGAAGGTACTTGCAGCGCATAGAAGGCAAAATCTTCAGCACCAGTCACTGCCGGTACCAATTGTACTTTTCCTTTCCCGGCTACTCGTCGTAAGGTGGGCAACACCATCGCGGTTAATTTAGGATCATTGTAGGTTACTGGAGTGTTTTTAGTAATTTCTACTTCAGCTTTAGCCCCTCCACTTTCGGCAATTTTGGTAGCAGTGAGCTTTATTTTTTTGTGAATGATCTCCTGCATTTTGGTATCCAGGGTACGAATGGTTCCAATCATTTCGCAGGCCTCGGGTATAATATTGTTTCTGATTCCACCTCGAATCATCCCTACTGAGATCACTGCTGCTTCTTTGGTCAACTGCGTTTGACGGCTAATGATGGTTTGCAAGCCACTGTTAATTTGAGCCGAAACTGTAATGGGGTCCACTCCAGTCCAAGGGGTAGAACCATGGGTTTGTTTTCCTTTTACCTTGATCACAAAACGATCGGCAGCGGCCATGATTCCCCGTGGGCGATAACGAATCGTTCCTACTTCGGTACCTGAGTTGATGTGCAAGCCAAACATCACATCCACTTTAGGGTTTTCCAGGACACCCTCAGCCACCATCATTCTAGCTCCTCCGTTTTCACCAGGAGGTGCGCCTTCTTCAGCGGGTTGAAAAACAAATTTTACCGTTCCTCGCAGGTCTTTTTTTACTTTGCTGAGTATTTCGGCTACTCCCATCAAAATGGCTACGTGGCTATCGTGCCCACAAGCATGCATCACTCCGGTTTCCTTATTGTTATATTTGGCTCTTACCTTGGAAGCAAATGGTACATCTACCCTTTCGGTTACGGGTAGCGCGTCCATATCGGCTCTCAATCCTACCACTGGGCCTGGTTTTCCTCCTCTCAGAATCCCCACTACGCCAGTATGGGCAATCTTGGTTTTTACTTCCATTCCCAAACTTCTAAGATGATCAGCTACCATTTCGGCCGTTTTAAATTCCCGATTTGACAACTCCGGATTTTGATGAATATGATGACGCCACTTGATTACCTTCTCCTCTATTTCATTGGCCATTTTATCAATCGTTTGGCGAAGTTTTTTTTGGGCTTTTACAGGCTGACTGAAAAAAAATAAGCCACCCAATAATATCCAAAGAATTTTATTGTACTTTTTATTCATATAACATTAATTGTGTAAAACATCTTTTAAAATATACCAAAGCAAATTACGTAGATCAAGGCGTTTTGCAAAATTTAGAATCTATTAGTAGGTGGACAGTCGGCTTCCTAACTATTTTTTAACAAAACATACTCCTCAGGGCTTTCTTTTATTTGTGATCACCAGCAGGTTCTGAAAAATAATGTTTTTTTTGAAATTATAACGATTGGTCTATATATTTGAATAAATTATAACAATCGGTCTATATAAAACCATTCATTATGATAAGAGAAATCGCCCCTGAGGTTTACCAAATTAGTTTGATGCCCCGCCAATCCATCAATGCTTACCTGCTCAAAGATGTATTGATTGATGCCGGATCACGGCAATCTTTTTCAAAAATTGTCAAGGCACTAAAAAATAAACGCATTGCTGCCCATGCGCTTACCCATGCCCATCCTGACCATCAAGGTTCCAGCAAGCAAGTTTGTGAAGCTTATAAGGTTCCGTTATGGGTAGGTGGTGCCGACGCTCACGCCATGGAGACAGGTAATTATGACGCATTGATTCCCAAAAACCGGATCAGTAACTTTGTAGACAAGCGTTTCCGAGGCCCAGATTATCCTGTAGATAAACAACTCAAAGAAGGAGATGAGGTGGCAGGCTTTACGGTATTGGAAGTACCAGGACATTCGCCGGGTCATGTGGCCTATTGGCGAGAAAAAGATCGAGTATTGATCTTGGGAGATGTATTGCGTAATATGAATTATGCCACTACCCTGGCTCATTTGGCGGAGCCTCCTAAAGTATTCACTCCCCGACCTGACCTCAATCGCAAGTCCATCTTAAAAATAACCGAACTCAAGCCTCGTCTCATTGCATTTGGCCACGGAGCCCCTTTGACCAACCTGGATAAATTGTATAAATTAGCCGATAAAATATCGTAAAGCCAATGGCAAAACAACAAGCAAAACAGGCCCTGCTACAAGCAACCATTGAACTGATGGGGGAAAAAGGTTTTTTTGGTACCGGATTGAGCGAGGTACTTGGCAGAAGCAATGCCCCCAAGGGGTCTCTCTACTACTACTTTCCTCAAGGTAAAAATCAATTGATGGTAGAAGCCCTCTCTCTAGCGGGCAAACAGGTAGAAGAAGCTTTACAAATGATGCTTCATCAGGATGATTCTTTGGAAAAGGCGTTGACTGCTGTATTTAATTTTTTCGTGGATCAACTAGAGCAGTCTGACTTTAAAAAGGCCTGCCCAATCGCCACTGTAGCAGCCGAAAGTGCTTCTTTGGATAGTGAAATACAAGTAGCCTGTCAACAAGTATATACCAATTGGCAAACATTGATTGAAGCTTTCTTGATGAAAAAGGGTTGGGCAGAAAATAACGCAAGAGCACACGCTTCATTGGCACTCAACCTCATAGAAGGCAACCTGCTCATGAGCCGGGTTTATAGAAATACCATCCACTTGAAACAAGGACTGGCAATGCTTATTCAATTATTGTTACCCAAAGGTTAGGATTACTCATTGCTTCTTGAAATTTGGTAGCCATACAGAGGCAGTTGGTATAATTTACCAACTAGCTTTTGTAGGCACTGGCTGGTTTTATTAAACTTGTACTATACAAAACCATATAACCATGTTCACAAAAAAGGGGGATTCATTCTGGTGAATCCCTCTAGCGTTTTAAAATTTTTTCCTGAATATATTTCTTCAATTGTTTGGCCATTTTTCGATGATCGGCTACCACTGGATGACCCAAACGGCGATTGTTATAAGCAAAAAATACGGTGTGCAGTTTTTGATCCCCATCACGTTGTTTCATTTGGTTCACAGCCTGGGTAATGTAACCTTTCCAAGGTTTGCCATATTGCACTGCATTCATAGCGCCCAAAGCACACACAATGTGGGTCTCAGGATATACTTTTCGTAAACTACGAATGAAATTGACATAGGCCTGAACAATCTGGCGAGGCTGGGGCTTGCCCTTGGCAAAGCGTTTTTTATAATTAGGATTACCTGGCATATTCACCAACCAGCTATCGTTCTGAAAAAGATTGACCACCACAATATCAGGTGTCCAGTCAGTAAAATCATATCGGCTATCGGCTTTCTCGGGGTTCAAACGATCATACATTTCGGGCATAATCATATCATACCAGCTTACCATTACTCCTATGCCACTTTTGGCAATACAACGGTACTCCATACCCAATTCCCGCGCAGTAATGGCCGAATAAGATAGGTAATTATTTTTGTAAGCGGGGTTGGTATTTTTTCTTCCACTGAGATCTTCATTGCCCATTCCCGCAGTAATAGAATTACCATAAAACTCTATTTTTCTCCGTTTTTTACGCTTAATGAGCATTAACTGGGCATTTGGGCTCAACTCAACCCCAGCAAACTTGGTATATCCTTCGTCGGTTTCAGTACGCTTAAAAATAATTACCCGGTATGTTTGGCCTGGATTGAGGCCTTTCAATACTTGGTATTTGCCTTTTCCTTTATGACAATGCAACACTACTGGCTTCAGCGTATTGCCATTTAAAATAACATTAAAGTAGTTTTTGCCTTTTTCATCTTCCATCAACACATTCAAGAAACTACTTCCTCTAAACCGCATCTCTACTGAAGTGCCCGGCCAATAAAACTCAGGCATTTTGGGGTTGACCTGGTTTATCCGACCCGAATAATCGAAATAAGACACATTTGCAGCAATGAATTTCACATTTTGGGAAAAGCCCTGAAAAACAATACCTAATGAGCTAAACAATACGATTACAAAAAAAATCCTACAGGTATACAGTCTCATAGAGTTTATAAGTTAAATCTCTTCAATGTAATGATTAATAATAGAAAATATTGCCTGTCTGAAGCAAAAAAAGAGAGCTATTTGCTCTCTCTGTATCAAAACTTTTATTGCTGTTCTATGCTTCTGGCTCACCAAAGCCTCCACCTCCAGGCGTTTTAATCACCAATTTATCCCCAGCATCCACCGTCATTCCATCAATTCCTTTGAGAGGAATTTTTTCACAATCATTGGTGTTTTCTCCTCGCAACAAGTACTGTTCTCCAGTTTGTCCTGGGCTTCCCCCTTTCAAACCATAAGGCAATTCTTTACGATGTTGAGTCAATACCGACAATGACACTGGTTCTAAGAAGGTAATTTCTCGGATGATGCCATCTCCACCGTTGAATTTTCCCTTCCCTCCCGAATTTTGCCGAATTTCGAAGCGGTCTAAGCGAACCGGATAACGATGTTCAAATATTTCAGGGTCGGTAATTCGGGTATTGGTCATGTGATGATGCACTGCCGAAGTTCCGTGAAAAGTTTCTCCTGCTCCACAACCACCACATATGGTTTCGTAATAGCCAAAATTATCGTTGCCAAACAACACATTATTCATCGTTCCTTGACTGCAGGCCATCACTCCAAATGCCTTGAGTAAGGTATCAGTGAGTCGTTGACTTGTTTCTACGTTTCCTCCCACTACCGCTGGGCATTGCGTAGTATCATCAGGAAAATCAGGGTTTAGAATGGTTCCTTTTGGGATATTGATCCGAATAGGCGTCAAAATACCATCATTCAAAGGCATATTTTTATCCAGCAACAAACGCAATACATAAATGACCACACTATTTACAATGGCTGGGTTTGCATTCAGGTTACCAGAATGTACCCCACCCGATCCAGTAAAATCAATGGTACAACTGGAATTCTTTACCTGTACACTCACTTTCAACGGTGTGCCATCATCCAAGAATTCTTCGGCAGTATAGGTACCATTCGGAATTTTGTTGAGGGTTTCACCCATATTATTGAAAGCATTGAGCTTGAGCATATTCATATACAACTGAACTTTGTCAAACCCATGACTCTTTACCAGTTTTTTGAGGGCTTTTTCACCACTGCGATTGGCGGCCAATGCGGCATTTAAATCAGCCAGGTTTTCTTCAATAGAACGAGTCGGATAAGGCGCGTTTTCTAATATTTCGCGAATGCTTTTCCAATTTACTTTTCCTCCTTTTACCAAATAAAAGGGATCGATGATGACACCTTCTTCTGATAGGTTTTTCGCATCGGGAGGCATCGAGGCTGGTCTTATTCCACCAATTTCAGAGTGATGAGCCCGGTTGACCACATAGCCAATCAAGCGACGATACTCTGAATAAACCGGAGTAATCAACGTTACATCAGGTAAGTGAGATCCTCCATACTTGGGATGGTTGGTAATGATGGTATCTCCGTCTTGTAGAATTACACCTGAGTCGAGCACGCTTCTAACACAAACTCCTAAACTACCCAAGTGGACCGGAATGTGAGGTGCGTTGGCTACCAATTCACCTTTGGCATCCAACAAAGCACAAGAAAAATCGAGGCGCTCTTTTACATTTACCGAAAGCGAAGTGCGCTGCAACATGGCACCCATATTTTCGGCAATGGACATAAAACGATTGGTGAATAACTCTAACTCAATTTCTTCGCTCATGTACTCCGACATACGGAAGTAACCTCCCGGTCGGTTTTCTTTCTTCTTCTTGGTGATCAATCCAGTGCCATGGGCATCAATCGTAAACTGCCAATCTTCTTCTACCACGGTGGTACTGTGCCGGTCTAGTACCAGGGCAAAACCATCTATCTTGGCTCCTGGCTTGAGATTTTCGCGGATATACACCGGACTCTTTCGCCATTTTTCTTCTACATACGATTTAATAAAATGAGAAGGAGTAGGTGTGTAAGGTATGGCCTCTTCTGATGCTTCTTTATCAGCACTTGCTTTTACCGAAGCAATCACCCGAATAGACTCAATCTCTATTTCTCGGTTTTGTACCCAGTGGCCATAAATGCCTTCATATTTTTGGCGAAATTGCTCTACTACTTCTTCTAGATCAATTTGTTCATTGGGCAATGGAATATCCAGGCTGGTGTCCTGACCTTTAAACCTTAGATAAGCCAAACGCTGACGAACTTCGATGTTTTCTTGAGGAATGCCTTCGTTTTTGACCTCAGCAATGGCTTCTTGGGCCAAGTTGTCAAACAATTGTTGTAACACCCCTTCTCCGTCACCAAAGTAATTCTTTACTGGTTTCAGGAGCTGATTTTCAGCAAACCTTTCCAGAAGCGCAGCTCCTATGCCATAGGCACTTAGCAAGCCCGCATCTTGGGGAACCAAAATCGTATTGATATTCAACAAATCGGCAATGCCACAAACATGCAACCCTCCTGCTCCGCCAAAAGCCACCAAACTATATTCGCTTGGATCATACCCCTTGGCCACTGATATTTTTTTGATGGCTCCTGCCATAATCTCATTCGCGATCCGTAAGAACCCCGTTAAAATATCCTCATCGTTGCGGCTTTCTTTGGTCTGTCCTTCTATTTCTTCAATCAGTACATTCAATTGCTTTTCTGCTTCCTCCTGGAAAACGGGGATACCAAACTGGCGAGCATCCAAACGCCCCAAAAGCAAGTGTACATCGGTTATGGTGAGCTTTCCACCTGCTCCATAACAAGCCGGACCAGGAAAAGCGCCCGCACTCTCGGGACCTACACATAACTTAAAACCATCGAAATAACACAACGATCCACCACCTGCGGCTACTGATTCTATGGCTAGTGCTGGGCTAAATATGTAAGCATCTCCGATTTTGAGATCAAACCTATAATCAAATTCGTTGTCGTATCGGGCCACGTCGGTACTGGTTCCTCCCATATCGAAAGTAATCAGACGGTGATGCCCAGATTGTTTGCCAATGGCCGAGGCGCCTACTACGCCACCGGCGGGACCACTCAATAAACTATCTTTGGGTTGAAAGTTATGGGCTTGTACCAAGCTTCCGGCACTGGTCACTACTTTGAGAAAAGATCCTTCTTCAGTAGTATTTGCGGAATTGGCGTCAGGTTGGTCAATTTGCAAAGTAGAAGTAATGTTACCCAAATAATTGTTGATCACGGGCGATAGGTAAGCGTTCACTACGGTCGTTTCGGCTCGGGGTAAGAACTTAATAAGCGAAGACAACTCGGTAGAAACAGAGACATCGGTAAAACCGTTTTGGATCAAAAAGTGTCGAATCTCCTGTTCGTGGGCCGGATTCTGATAAGAATTCATCAAGGCTATTGCGGCAGTATGAATGCCTTCGGCCTTGAGGGCTTCTAATATTTTAGGGTCGGGTAACACCAACGGCCGCAAGACCTGCCCATGGGCATCCAAACGCTCTTCTATTTCTACTACTTTATAATGTAGAGGCTCGGGCTTCTCTACATTCATTGCAAAGATATCAGGGCGCTGCTGCGTCCCAATTTTCAATAAATCTTTGAAACCTTTAGTAACGAAGAATACAATTTTTGCGCCTTTGTTTTCTAGCAATGCGTTGGTTCCTTTGGTGGAGCCCAACTTCATATGAATGGTGGGAAGTGACTCACTCAATGCGGTTTGAGTGATTAAACGAACCGCCAAAATGGGCGCTTCTTCGTTGGCTGTAATTTCAAAACTTCGGTTGGTAATTTCTATATCCAGGGGTTGAGAAAGCACCATTAATTCTTTATTGAAGTCAAATCGCTCAACAAAGATAGGCTCATGAGTATGTTGGAGTAGTCGAAACTCATAACCCTGGACAATGTCTTTTTGAAGATTCCAGGTTTCTCTTATTTTATAAGTTTTAGAATCAATTTTCTTGATTATATTTCCTCTCAATGTGCTATTACTCAGTACTTTCCGACGGTATTCATTACCATCAGAATCGCGTGCAATACAATCGGTAAAAGTACCGCCTGTATCTATCGAGAAGTAATAAGTAACATTGTTCATCTCCATGTGAAAATTTTGGAAAGTAAATTTATCAGCTTATCAGTCTGATTGCTTAAAAAATGTTTTAAATACTTAATTGCATCAATAACCAGCTACTTGAAGGAATGCTCAGTTATGATCAGTAATTTGTTGAATTCTGAGTATAAACTTTTACTTTTTTTCCTCTCAATATAAATTTACTTGTAATTTTCAGTATCCAAAACCATCTCTGCTTTCAATATATGACTACTAAATAGCAGAGACAAGTCCTGTAAATATTTTTTTTTGTTGTACTTCACTCAGGCAACTGAAGAAGAATCTCTTTTTATAGTCACTAAAATATTAACAATCATAAAAAATATTTTATGAAAGTCGTAATATAATGTTGTTTTTTTGCATCATTTTTTTTTGCAATCTCGTACAAAGCAAGCTGATTAAAATAGTTTAAATAACAACAACATGTTCGCCCCCTTCTATTTTATAAAACTGTTAATAGCTCCAATAGC
>CALDJV010000319.1 GCA_937899305.1 uncultured Cytophagaceae bacterium | reverse complement strand
GGTAAATGTCATCGAGGTAATAAATAAAAGAACGTGTTGTCAATTGTTCGGGTGTTTTAGTACTACCTAGCAGGTTTTGATAGTGGGTTGAAGTTTCTATGTAGAGAGGTAAAGCACCTATAAAATAAGTATCTTGATTGATGACATATTCAGTAAATCCGCTTAACCAGTGTTCGTTGTGCATCCATTCTTTCCTTTTCGATCGGACCTCTTGTTGATAAGGTTCATACATTTCCAAAGAGATGAATTCTAACTGGTCTTCAGAGAATTTAATTGGGTCGATATCGGCATACATTTGGGCCACCTCTTGTTGCTGAGTTGGGGTAAGTTGGGTCCACCAGGTGTTGATGGTGGCTAAGGTTTTGGAGTCAAATTGGCGAATAAAATGTGGGGGGAGCTTGATCATTGTATCAAATTGAGTTTGAGGTCAAATTACTCTGGTACATACGTTTAATTGCTACTTTTATATAAAATTTACCACCATTTATCAATTAATTCATAATCCACCATTCCATAATTCATAATTGTTTCCTATATTTGCGGCCACTTTAAGCAATGAATACCCGAAAAACATATCGCTTTTTTAGCTTGTTGTTAGCTTATATGGCCATCACCTCTACTTTGTTGGCCAACGGACGGGTATTCGAGGTGTTCAAAAACGATGCAGCGGCCAAAATCAAAAAGATTGCTGCATCAAAAGATGCGCCTGAAAAGCGGCAGACGATTCCTCAAGATGCGCTGATTCAAAGCCTCCAAAAGCAAAAAGGAGAAACCTCTGATCAGGATACATCCAAGGAAACCATTGTACAGGAACTCACCCTGGAAGATGTCGTGCCCCCATTGAGTATATCGCTCGATCCGGCTCTGAATTTTATCTTCAGTATTGAGTTTCCCGCTTTTGAGTACCGTATCTATTACCACGAACCACCTCTTGCTTTACTTCCCTATTTTGAGAATGTCTTCTCTCACTTTATTGTCATCAATGCCCCCTAGCGTTCTAAACTATTGATATACAGAAGGTTTAAGATTTTTCTGTGTATCACCCAACCCACAATCTAACTCCTAAACTTTTAGATTTTTAAACATCATTCATAATGCGGCAAATTTGGTTTGCGTGCTTATTGATGCTGATTCCATTGCTGAGTTTTGTTCCCAAGTCCAAGTTGGTTTATAAAATAACCGTGGAGGCAAACGTGGGAGCAATGATTAGGCAAGAAGCAAACAACCCTGACAATGGCCAACTACTTAAGGTACTATTAGAAACTCGACGTACTTTAAGTCAGGCAAAAAGTCAGCACTTTATCAAGCATTTTCAGCAGGTGTTTAAACAACAAATGCCCGATCAAAAGTTGGCTACTTTTTTTGTGAAGCCATCAGGTCAGCAAGTCATTACCACCCAATCATCAGATAAGTCGGTGGTGAAGTTTCTGGAAAAGCAATTGCAAAACGCATTGCAACAAACCAAGGAAGTGCTGGCCAAACGCATTCGTAAGTTTAGAGTAAGGGGAGCCAAGCTGATGATTTTGAAGCAATCTCCTCAGATCTTGATCAAACTCCCCAAGGTAAAGCACCTTGAACGCTTGAAAAAGATCATTTTGCAAGCGGGTAAGTTAGGGTTCTGGGAAGTACACGAGCTCCAGGAATGCCTTGAAGGGTTTAGGAAAATACAAAAAGAAATGCCTACTGGTACGCGTTTCAGCATCGTTACTGAAAAACTCATTGTGAGGTCTTCTGATACGATGATAGTAAACAACCTGCTTCGAAGGGCAAAGGTTCGCGATTTGTTTCCTAGAAATGCCTTGTTTTTATGGACTGCTACAACGGGTTCATTCAGGTATGACAAAGGACGATTTTCTTTGTTTGTGATTAGAAATGAGCAAAATGGAGTTGCTCCATTTTCGATTAAGAAGGTAAGATCAGTGAAAAAAGTACGTACTTCTTATTCGGAACCAGAAATAGCGATTTCTATGGATAAACAAAGTGCTTTGAAATGGGCTCAGCTTACTAAAAAGAACGCCAAAAAACGCATCGCTCTGGTATTGGATGGTAAGGTATGTTGTGCGCCAATGATTGATGGAGAGATCAAAAATGGAAACATGGCGATTATGGCTAATTTTACCATACAGCAAGCCAACGATTTGATGTGTGTATTGGTGGTAGGTAAATTACCTGTTCCATTAACAATAGTGTCAGAAGCTAACCTAGGGGGGTGAACAAGATGAAGGCCCAAGACACAAATTAATTTAGAAATACCAAAGAATTTATAAACAATAAACCAAAATGAAAAATAGAGCTGGAATAATAACACTGACGGTAGCCATTACACTGCTGTGTATTTACTACCTCACGTTCACTTTTCAGGCGAGGAAAGTGCAGAGAGATGCGCAAGAGTATGCGCGTAACGCCAAAGGCGTAGTTGTAAAAGACAAAGAGCGAAAGTATTTGGATTCTATGAATTCCAAAGTAGTGTATGAGTTGCCTGGTGCTTCGTTTACTTACAAATCGGTAAAAGAAAAAGAACTAGCCTTGGGACTTGACCTTCAGGGAGGAATGCACCTGGTGGTAGAAGTATCACCTATTGAAATCATCAAGGCATTGGCCGGGAATAGCTCTAGTAGCAAATTGAGCAATGCCCTGAAAGAGGCGCAAAAGGCACAAGTGAATAGCCAAGAAAAATTTGTTTACTTATTCCAAAAAGCGTTTGAGCGTTTGTATCCAAACGATGCATTGGCTGATATATTTGCCAGCAGCGCCAACCGTGAAAAAGTACGCACCAACTCTTCCAACGATAAGGTGATTCAGTTTGTTGGAGAAGAGGTAGACGAAGGGATTGATCGTGCCTTTGAAATTCTACGTCGTAGAATTGATAAATTTGGTGTAGCCAACCCTAATATTCAGAAATTATCGGGTACTGGTCGTATCATGATTGAGTTACCAGGAGTAGGCGATCCTGAAAGAGCCAAGAAATTGATCTCAGGAGTAGCCAAGCTTGAGTTTTGGGAGTTGTATGAACTCTCTGAGGTTGCCAGTAGCTTTATGGAGTTGAGAATGTACATGAACAAGGAAGATCAAGCCAATGCGAAAAAGAATGGGACTGATCCTAAAAGTACTAACAATGACACTAAAACCGATGATTTAGTAGGTGGAAATCAGAAAAAAGATAGCACCGAAAATTCATTAGTAGGAGGTGATAATACCACCGATACTTCTGCTACCGAGCAAGATTCATCTAAGGTAGATAATGCTACCAAAACCGATTCTACGAAGCAAGATTCCACCAAACAAGATACGGTTAAAAAGAACGATACTCTAAAAGTAGACAGCACCCAGCAGGTTGGTACTACGTTTGACCGTTTGTTGAAAAACTTTGGTACCTATTATGCGGCTTTGCCAAAAGATACGGCTAAAATCAACACGTACTTGCGCAAACCAGAGGTTCGTCGCATGTTCAAAGGGAATGCGTTGTTTTTCTGGGATGTAAAACCTGATAAAAAGAGCAAGATGTTGGCTTTGTACATAGCCAAAAACACCCGAGGAGGACAAGCACCATTGGAGGGCGATGTAGTGATAGATGCGAGCCAGGAGTTTGATCCAAACTCTCAACCTGAGGTATCTATGCGCATGAACTCTAAGGGTACCCAAGATTGGAAAAAACTGACGGGAGCCAACATCAACAAAAGAGTAGCCATTGTATTGGACAACAACGTATACTCGGCCCCTTTTGTAAGAGCCGAGATTGCCAACGGTAACTCTTCTATTAGTGGAAACTTTACCGTAGAAGAGGCGCGTGACTTGGCCAATATCTTGAAGGCGGGTAAATTGCCTGCCCCAGTACGTATTGTAGAAGAAGCCATCGTTGGGCCATCACTTGGTCAAAAATCTATTAGTCAAGGGCTTCGCTCTATGTTGGTAGGTTTGGGCTTGGTAGTCATATTTATGGTATTGTACTACAAGTTAGGTGGAGCCATCGCCAACATTGCCTTGTTGGCCAACATCTTCTTTATTGTAGGTATTTTGGCTCAATTTGGGGCAGTACTTACCTTACCAGGAATTGCCGGAATCGTGTTGACCATCGGTATGTCGGTAGATGCGAATGTACTGATTTATGAACGGATTAGGGAAGAACTCCGGCGCGAACAAGCCGTGAAGCTGCCTACTGCCATCAAACTGGGATACGAAAAAGCATACAGCTCTATCATTGATGCCAACGTAACTACGTTCTTGATTGGGGTAATTCTTTACAGCTTTGGTTCAGGAGGAGTAAAAGGATTTGCCGTTACCTTGATGATTGGTATTGGTTGTTCATTGTTCAGTGCTATTTTCATTACTCGTTTGATCATCGAGGCCATTTCTCGAGGTGGTAAGCGTAATGTGAGCTTTACTTCATTTATTCCTACTATGGGGAAAGCCAACATCCAGTTTATCAAGTTAAGAAAGAAAGCCTACATCATTTCTGCGGCCTTTATTACTTTCGGTATCATCTCTGCCATCATCAATGGAGGATTGAACTTGGGAGTAGATTTCAAGGGTGGTCGTTCTTACGTAGTGAAGTTTGAAAAACCAATTGCGGCAACCGATGCCCGTATTGCTTTGGGTAAATCAATCAAAGGTGGATTAGAAGTAAAAACTTTTGGTTCTACCGACCAGGTAAAAGTAACCACCAGTTATTTGATTGGAGACGAATCTGACGAAGCCGATGAGAAGGTAAAAGCCTTGGTATTGAATGGACTACAATCTTTGAATAATGGCAAAAAACCTTCAGTAGAAAGCTCTTCTAAGGTAGGATCTACCATTGCCGATGACATCCGAAACACCGCCCAAACCGCGGTCTTATTCTCTCTGGTAGTCATCTTTATTTATATTGTGGCTCGTTTCCGTCGCTGGCAATATGGAGCAGGAGCCATTGCGGCCCTATTCCACGATGTATTGTTTGTGCTGTCGGCCTTCTCGATTGCTTACCTGTTTGGCTTCTCACTAGAAATCGACCAGGTATTCATTGCCGCCATTCTTACTGTAATTGGTTACTCCATCAACGATACCGTGGTAGTGTTTGACCGGATTCGGGAAGAAGACTCCGACAACGAAAAAGCCCGTCGTGGTCAGGCCTTTGGCGATGTATTGAACAATGCAATTAACAACACTTTGAGCCGTACTGTGATGACCTCTACCACGACCATGGTCGTAGTATTGACCTTGTTCCTTGCGGGAGGCGAAGTATTGCGAGGGTTCTCATTTGCCTTACTAGTAGGGGTGTTGGTAGGTACCTATTCTTCGGTATTCATTGCCTCGCCTATTGTATTGGATTTTTACAATCTTCAGGCCCGTCGTCAACAGAACAAAAAGCCTGCAGTAGCCGACAAAGGCACAACCAAGCCGGCCAAGTCTTAATGGTTATTGACTACCTATCTAAAGTAGGTTCAAAATACAAGTCCCCGTTGATGTACTTCAGCGGGGATTTTTTTATTTCATTGTCTCGCTTCGCTTATTGCTAGTATCGCCAGTATTGCTCTGGACAGTGTGTTTTACGACGCATCGCGCAACAATTGAACAATGTAACAATAGAACAATAAAAGGTATTGTCTACGCATTGTCTACGCTGTTTTCTGAAAAACTTTCCAAAAAAAACGTAAAATTGCATAGCAAAGCAAGTGGGTACAATTATCCAAAAATACAAGGCAACAAAATAAGTATTGTTGTAGAAATGGCAATGATTATTAGAAGAAATCCTCCAAACCGATAAGGTATTTTTAGGGTGTTTTAAGTGACAAAGCACTGGCAAAAATAACGTCTAGAAACTATGCACATCTGTTTGTTTTTGCACTTATTTTATTTAGTATTGTGTATCCCAGTGATTACGATCTAATTTTTGCTTTAACTAATATTTACATCTTACAACTATGGTTTATTCTTCTACTACTATTACGAAATCGGCTATGTACAACTTCATTTCCAACGTCGGCAAGATACCTTGCCCGGTCCTTTCTGCTCACATAGCTTTCTTGTAAAGTCAAAGATTTTTAAGCTTTAGTTTAAGATATTCCACCTTGCATGCAATCGGTGTTCTTCCTCTGTTACAAGAGCGAGGTTCATATCCTATGTACATACATATATTCTTTTCTATCTCTAATCTTTAACTAAAACAAAAAATTATGGCAAACCAACATGTGGCCTGGAGCATCAACTCCCGGAACGAGGTTTCCTTGATTCACGAGAGTCATCAGGGCCCTCCGATGTTAGGTGAACTCAATGTGGTAGATATCAGCTATTCGGTATCCGAAACAGTGTTCATCTTATCGGTAAGTGATGGGAATAGCTACTTGGAATACGGCAAAAACACAATGCCATCCGATTGGAAATCAGTGACATTGGTACTTCCGGGTGAAATACAGGTGTCTAAAATTGATGCTAGTCCAGCGGACAAAGTATACTTGGTACTATCCGATAATACTTTGGCAGAAATAGCGGCTCCTGATGGTACTCAAGCCCATCCCCAAGTATTAGATGGTTCAGATGGAGCGGCTCAGGTGAGTGCTGCTCCCAATGGTGATGTCTGGATTGTTGCCTACACTAATGATGGTTCAGTGGTGCGATGCCTTAGTGGCAATGAATGGAAAACTGTTCCAGATATTAATAATGCGTATAGAGTAACAGGTACTGCCAATGGAGAAGCCTATGTGATAAAAAGCGATGGCAACATTGTATTGGTGAATACCGAAGGCGCCCAAAAAGAGGTTCCCTTTGAACACAATGCCACGGAAATAAGTACAGGAGCTGATGGCACTTTATGGGTAATTGCCCAAGATGGAGGTCTAAATGGAGGTGTGGTATATACCACTAGTGATACCGGAGCCAATTGGCATCAGGTATCCGGCGCTGACGCCAAATACTTAGATGCGGGTACTCTGGCAGTAGCCGAAGCAACAAATTAAATCATCCTTTAAACTTTTTATTAATCTTTAAACTTTTATTCAATTATGGAAGGTTACATTTCAACAATTGTGGGTTGGGGACCAACTTGGGCACCCAGAAACTGGTTTAGTTGTTCTGGACAATTATTAGCTATTTCTCAATATACGGCTTTCTTTTCTTTGATCGGTACTTTGTATGGAGGAGACGGGCGTACTAGCTTTGGTTTACCCGATTTGAGAGGACGAGTACCTATGGGATCAGGCTCTGGCCCAGGATTGACCCCGCGATCGAATGGTCAAAAGTCGGGAGCTGAATATGTTACGCTGAATATTTTGGAAATACCTTCTCATAATCATGCGGCTTCACTCAGTAATGCAAGTGTTGCAGTGCCTGCTTCTACTGCAGATGGAACTACAAATAGCCCTACTGGTAATGTATTGGCTACGGGAGTAACACCTGCGAATGGACCTGTACCTCCGGGTGTTGCGAATATCTATGCAGGTGCTAGTACTGCTAATACTTCTTTGGGGGGAGCTGCTGCCGTAACAGGAAGTGTTACAGTGGGTTATACTGGAGGCAACCAATCTCACTTAAATCTTCAACCATTCCAAGTAATTTTGTGGATTATTTGTTATCAGGGAATTTTTCCGAGTCGTAACTAATATATCGATTTTCAAGCTTTGAGAAACCAACGTTTCTCAAAGCTTATTTTTAACCTATAAACAAACAAATCATGACCTCCATCCCACCCCTCAAAATAGGTTTCCTAACCCCATATTCAGGCATTTATCCTGAAATGAGCCATCATATTGTGTACGGCTTTCTAATGCCCTTTGTAAAATATAATAATCAAGGGAAACAGCTTTTTCGTATTGATCCTGAGTACGTGAAGCAAGGTGGTCAGAAAGCCGTGACCGAAGCCGTAAAAAAACTGTTGTTTTTTGATCAGGTAGACATTATTTCAGGAATAATTAACTATCAGGTAGTACCCGAAATATTACCACTGATAGAAAAGCGTGACAAAGTAGCTTTCTTTTTCGATTCTGGGGAGTATATGCCTCATCCCACTCAATTGTCCACCCACGTTTTTTACAATAGTTTTCAGCTGTGGCAGTCACAATATGCATTGGGGTATTGGGCCCAAAAAGAATTTGGTGGAAAAGGTGCGGTAGTAATGGGCTTGTACGACAGTGGATACCATATGCATAGTGCTTTTCGTCAAGGAACGATTCAAGCTGGCGCCGAAGCAGTGGATTATGCCGTGTTGGGAAGACCCAACAGTGCAGGGCAAGATGTTCCGTTTTCGGAGTACGTAGATAAATACCTGGAAAATATCATTAAAAATCCTCCGGAGTATATTCATGCGTTGTTTTGTGGGCAAGAAGCCATCCAGTTTTTGGCTAAATATTATGATTCTCCCCTTAAAAATAAGGTTCCTCTAATTGTGAGTAACCACATGTCTTCTGAGGAAATATTGGCTTCTTTTAATCATTTTGAGTGGCAAATATACTCGGCTTCTATTTGGAGCAACCGAGATAGTAATAAAATCAATCAAAAATTTGTAAAAGGATATCAAGAAGGTTTAAGGCAAAAGCCCAACATGTTTAATTTGCTGGGGTATGAAGCAGGGCTTATGTTTAGAGAAATGACTACCTATTTTGAAAAGAGGGACTGGGCTGCTGTTCGGCAAACCTTGCAAAAAAAATCTATTAGAGGTCCTCGTGGAAGTGTTAATTTTTACCCTAAATCAGGGTTTGATTTGCCTAAAATATCCATCGAGAAATTACTTTTTAGAAAAAACAAAGTGACCAAAATGATTGTTTCTCAGGGGCAAGGCTTAAAATATGACAATATTGAAAACTTGGTAAAAGTATTATTGATCTAATTGTTTCTTAAATAATT
>CALDJV010000318.1 GCA_937899305.1 uncultured Cytophagaceae bacterium | reverse complement strand
ACAAAAGCTACAGGGCTAGGCTTCCCAGGGAAATACCTAGTAAGGTTAAATTTTTTCTGGAAGAGAGAAAAAAACGCAAACTCATCTCACTGCGAGTAAGTACTTTCGACCATTTTAGGGCTGTTGAGGTATCAAGAGCCCAAGTGGGGAGTGACTTGGATTTGTATCATTTAGGATTCAGCAAGAATACATTTCAAATAGAGCAACAAGCAGTAGTCATTGGAGAGAGAGACCCATCAAAAGCGTCAACTCTTCCAAGCAATTATCATATCGATGGAGGCATTAAAAGCAGTAGAGGTGTTTTTAGCAATTTTTTGCAAAAAGTAAGAGATCTAAATAATCTGGAAATATCACCTGAATCAGTTGATAAGGTAATATCAGCAATAAGATACTTAAGAATGGGTTCAGAGTCATCCGAGTTAGAGATGAAATTACTGAACTATTGGATTGGTCTCGAATATATCTTTACATCTTTTGCTGATGAGGAGAAAACAATAGAAAAAATAAAGGCGTTTTTCCCTCCCTGCCATGGACTAATATACATCAAAAGAAACCTTCATGATTTTCATAAATCGATCGAGAGGCTTGGATTGGCTGATAATATTGAGGATTATAATGATGACTTGGTATACTTGGGCAAATATAGAACCTTTAGTAAGATAGCTGAGGAATCCGATAATCAACTGATGATTTATCGGGCAAAGTATTATCAAAAGTGGGCTGAGAATCCTGGTGAAATAAAAAAGGTTTTGGAAAAGCACAAGAAAAACTTGGCTTGGAACCTAGACAGAGTTTACAGAATTAGAAACGAAATTGTTCATAACGCAGCCGCCAAGGGTGAAATTTCTGTTAATGTATCACACCTAAGGTACTACTTAACTTTCATTCTGAACTCCATTTTGGATTTCTTCCATCAAACACCAGTAGACATAAACAATGATGGAAAAATCACGATTGAGGATTACTTTATAACTCAAGAGATTATGCTTGGGGCTCTTAAGGACAAAACCATTGTTGATTTTCTTGGTGTTCATATTCCCTTAGAGATGTTACACTAGGATGCTATTTGTGCTTGGTAGCTGCTCCAATAATAGTATTACTATTACACTTTACCTTTTCGTCGGTTTGTGCAATTTTACCCTCATTTGCCTTCCAACCAATAGCATTTCCCTTAAAACTGTACCCTGCTTTCGCATCCTGAAACACAATCCCTGTTAGCTTGCCTGCTTTGGAAAAACGAGTTTGTATTTTCACCCCTGAGCGTTCCAGGCCCCGCAGTGCCTCATCCAACCTGGGATAAGTGCTAAACACTGCATCCACTTTGCTTTTGAGATCGCTCCTGATCTTTGCCATGGCTTGTTTTGCTTCTTTCTTGGTCACGGGCTTTCCTTGCTCTTTTTGTTCCCGTATATATTTTTCAACCTGATTCTTGTTATTGTTGGCTTTTCTTGATGGTAAAAAGTCATCCTTCTCGCTCGTCCTTCCCCCAAGCTTGCGGTTCTTGGTTACCTTCAGGTCATGTTCCTGTTCCAGCTCTGCACACACACGCATTCCTCGTCTGGCAGAGAATTTATCGTTAATGACCTCACCATTTTTATCCACTCTTGGAAATACTATATGGATATGTTGATGGTCAGCATCAGCATGTCGGTACATGACATAAGCAAAATTAGGATCTCCATTCGCATCATTGGAGAACTTCATCTTTGACAGAAACTTCTCTCCTATTTCCTTGAACTCATCATCGCCTAGCTCCCGATCATCCGTATGCAGGGATATGATTAAGTGATAAGTATTTGTCTTAATTTGTAGAAGTTAAAACAAGTTTAAAATGTTGATAATCAAATATTTGTGTCTCTGATTTCTTGCAAAAGGTGGGGCAAATGACTATTAAAAAAATGGGTTGTATAGAAGCCATTATTCCATCAAATGTGTCTGAGGTGGCATAAGGCTATTTTAGTACTGAAAAAACCACCTAAGCTTTGCTAGACCTTTTGCAAAAAGAACAATATATAACTTGTTGTAAAACAATAACTTATGTAAATTTTAATCTCTACAACTTAATACTTTCCCTCAATGAAGCAGCATCTTCGAGTTGCTCAATGATCTCCCTGGTATCTTCAGCCTCAAAGTTTTTGTCAATCAAAGTCCCCTTCTCCTCCTGAGCATTATAGTTGACAACACCCTTAAAGCTTTTTCCTATAACATGTTTAGCTACCATTTTTAATCTACTGTTGGCTTGCTTTTTTCAAGGGCTTGCTGGGTGGCATCCAGTGTGCTCCTTAAGTTATTAAGCTGCTCCACAAACCTCTCAAATCGCTGGGTATGCTGCTTTGAAAACAGCTTCTTAATGCCAGTTACTGCACCCTCAGCCTTCTGGTATTCATTGATGGATTTCGCAATTTGGTTGAGGTTTACACCTTCCTTCTTAAGCTCAGTAAGCAGGTAACCATAGTCCCTGAGGTTCTTTTTGATACTTGTAATATTCTTAGTTTCAAACTTCTTCCTGAGCACGATATCTCTGCACAACAGGTTTACACCTTTCTCCTGGATGTTGGACTCTTTCTCAAGCCTTGAATACTCTTTTTCAGAGACCCGAAACTCTATTCTTCTTGATTTTTTCTCGTCATTGTGGAGCACAGGTCTCCCCTTTTTTTTATGATTCATAGTGTTAGATATATGGGTAATTGTCTGTGTTATTGAGCGATCTTGTAGTGGGGGTTCAGGGGGTTTACCCCTTGACAAGGTGAACAAAAAGTAGGGCAAAGCCCGTATAGTTTTTGTGATATTTTTGGAGGCGAAATGGATACATTTTGTCTACAAAAATACACCTTGCTTTCAAAACCCAAATCTAAAAATAAACCTTTCCTCTATCTTCTCAAAATATTAACCCAAAACCTTCACTCAAATCTTCCTATCCCAAACATCCATTCCACCTAACTACCTACTACAATCCAACAAAAACCTCCACACATTATTCCCCAATCCCCCCCCCGAAAACCTATACCATATGCTGCCCCCTAAACAAAAAAAATTACCAACCAATCAGAAATATAAGAACACCTAAAAAAAAGAAAACCCACCCCCAAAAAAAACAAACAACTAACCAATCCCCCCACCCCCGAAAAAAGACCTGAAGGCAGTTGCACTAATTCAAGAAAGCACAACCAAAGAAAACCCTTGCTGGATGGGAATGGAAGCCGTCAGTGAGCTGTAAGCGAACACCTCCACCTTACCTTGTCCAGCATTCCCTTTGAAAAAGGGACTGTGGGGTAGCTATACTAGCCAAGAAAAGTACGACCGAAGGAAACCCCTGCTGGATGAGAACAGATGCCGTCAGTGAGCTGTAAGCGAGCCACACCCCTACCCCACCGTTAACACCCTACTCCAATGCTTCAAACTATTACAAAGGAAAAATCCAACCGCGCCGCAAGAAATTGCCGCAAGGCACTAGACTCTTCTTTCTTAAAGTGCCTTGCGCCTGAAACTTTCAAAGGGAAGTTCCCCCTCTCTTTTTTTATTTTTCACGAGCCTTCCGTCGGTCGTCCCCCTCACAGGACTGTGTACCCGAATTAATTGATCAGTCAAGGGTGAGCGAGGGACGAGCGAATTTATATACCCTTGACTGGTGAATTAAAACTTGTGTTTCGGGTTAGCTTGGACAACGAGAAGGCGAGTAAGAAAAATAATTGTGCGACGTGCGAAGCACACCGCTTTACTTAGTTTCTTTTATTATTTAATAGTGTTATTCTATATACTATAGTATAGAGGGCCAATATTGATGGGCATCTCCCAGTAGTTTGCTTAAACTCTTGGGATAAGTCCCAAGAGTTTGGCAGTAATTCTTTGCTTCAGACTGCTAGAGGTTTCATTATTTCTTGGAAGTTTTGAAAAATGGTAGGTAAAAAACGTTTTTTTAGAAGTTATCCGATGAAAAAAGGCGTTTTTTTGGGGAGGGCTTAAGCAGGTATGCCCTGGCTGTGGAGCCAGGGTGCGAAAAATTAAATGTTTACGTCAATCAGAAATCTACTCTCGCTGTTCTACGGTTACGGGGTGCATCTCTTGGTAAAATGGATCATAGTAGAAGGTATACTTCAAGAGAAGTAACTTGGAGTATTCATAATTTGCCTCCATTTTACTGGCATTTGGCTTAGAAACTAACAAAGCATCAGTAACTTCTTTGTAATGCTGTTTTTTAAGCTCCTCAGGAAGGTTAATAATACCTTCTTGTACTAACTGGGCTGCAAACAAGATCACCTTCTCTTGGGCCTTTAAATCAGGAATAGCAAAGCCCTTGCTTTGGGCTGCTTCCAGGGCTTCCCAACATTCATCAAAATACACCTCCCCCATACCATCACTAATGGCCTTGCGACGATAATAATCACGCTCAAAGTAGGGAATGCATTCGCCAGTCTTGGAGTTGAATATCGCCTTTTTAAAGCCCCTAACGGACAAGCTATGGAAAGGAACATCAACTTCCCTCTCAATCTCTTGAGGGGTAAACTCCTGCCGGGTAAGGCAAAAATAACGGAACTCTCGTTTGATGTGGTTCAAACGCCAGGTGTCATTCCGATAGCGATACAGTAAAACACCAAAGATGCTTTTGATAAAGGCATCAGGGAAGTCTGCATAAAGGTGATCGTTACTAAAGTACTTTCCAGGATGCCAAGCTTGCAGCTCTCGTTTGTGAATAATTAAACGATGAGCCATCTCTATGGAAAAGGCGGCCCAATCCTCGCTAAACTGGGTGTTTTTAAGAATTTGTTGTTGGCGTTTTTCCCGCTTTTTCCGTTGGTGTTCGGCAGCATATGCAGCCTTTTCCCTGAGTGCGTCAGGGAGAGAATTACCACGAAATTCAAGGCTTTCGAAATCGGGATGATCAGCAATCAGGCTAAAATGAGATACATTATAAGCCATGCGATACTCCCCGTTTTCTTTGCGCATGTGTTGGATGGATGGACATGGGCGGCGTACTTCTTGGGTAATGTAACCCTTGTCAGCAAGTTGTTTAATGGCAGTACGGGTTTTATCCGTAGTAAGATCGACTTTTTTGGCTAGCTCCTCTACAGTATATGCCCAAACAAATGGCTGCTCCACACAGCCAAAACCCATCACGTAGTATAGAAACCTTAGCACCTCGTTTTGCTGATGGTTGATTCCCTCCAAAAGGAGGAAATCAGGTATGTTTTTGCTGTAGCGGTCATAGGAGTTACTTTTTATCGTTTGTCTCAATTCAATTTTCCTCCTCT
>CALDJV010000317.1 GCA_937899305.1 uncultured Cytophagaceae bacterium | reverse complement strand
AGCATATGCAGCATATTTTAACATATGCTACATAAGGCCAAAGTCGAGCTTAGATGTCATTTGTATAACAAATATAGAGCGAGACACGAATTTGTACAAACCAAAGTGGGCAATTTTCGATGAGTGTAAGCTTATGGAGTAAAAGATAAATGACAAGCCGTAAAATATTTTGTTTATGGGCTATTTATTGAAATAATATAATTTTACAAGCAGTGTATAGGATTAAAATGGCTTGATAGACACTTTTGATGATGGCTTTGAGGATGTAATATTAAGGATACTTTAGTGGGAGGAAGTCTAATTGTAACGTTAAAACTTAACAAAGTACTCCTAATCTTTCATAGAAAGTAGCTTGGAAGTATAGGAGAGGTCAAGCTGTTTTTTGAAAAATATTCAATAAGTTGCCGTATAGTAAAATTGAAGTATTTAGGGATGCATTTTTGGCCAATCAAACAAAAAGCCCCAAGAAACGGGTGTTCTTGAGGCTAAATTTTTGTGTTGATGGAATAAAACTAGCAAAGATTAAGCATTCACTGCTGCTTCCGCCATTTTACCCAAACGCTCGATCAAATCGGCTACTCGGTTAGAGTATCCAGCTTCGTTGTCGTACCAACCTACGATCTTCACCAAGTTACCACTTACGGTGGTCATCAATGAATCGTAAATACAAGAGTGAGGATTGCCCACGATGTCGATAGACACGATTGGATCTTCGGTGTACTCCAAGATACCTTTCATAGGACCTTCCGAAGCCGCTTTCATGGCTGCGTTGATTTCTTCTTTGCTTACTTCTTTTTTCAACTTTACAGTAAAGTCGGTCAAAGAACCATCGTTTACTGGTACCCGCATTGCAATACCGTCCAATTTACCTTGTAAGTGAGGCAATACCAAACCTACCGCTTTGGCCGCACCAGTAGTAGTAGGGATGATAGAAGTAGCCGCTGCACGAGCTCTACGCAAGTCTTTGTGAGGAGCATCCTGAATACGCTGATCGGCGGTGTAAGCGTGTACAGTAGTGATGTAACCAGTGTCGATACCAAAAGCATCGTCCAATACTTTGGCCATAGGAGCCAAGCAGTTGGTGGTACAAGAGGCATTAGAAACGATCGACTCTTCGTTGTTCAAAGTTTCGTCGTTTACTCCCAATACTACCGTAGGTACGCCCCCTTTACCCGGAGCCGAAATCACTACTTTTTTGGCCCCAGCTTCGATGTGACCGGCCGCTGCTTCTTTTTGTACAAAACGCCCGGTAGACTCAAGTACTACGTCTATGTTGTGAGCACCCCAAGGCAATTTGGCTGGTTCTTTCTCCGCAAAAACCAACATCTTGTGACCATTCACCGTAAGGCTGTTGTCATCAGCTGATACTTCACCAGGAAATCTTCCGTGTACCGAGTCATACTTCAACAGGTGAGCCAGTGTTTTTGTATCGGTCAAGTCGTTGATGGCAACAACTTCCACATTGTCTTTATTCAATAAGGCACGAAAAGCAATTCGTCCGATTCGACCAAAACCATTGATCGCAACTTTGATTTTTGCCATGAGCTTATATTTTTTTTAATGAATCCTTTACCGCGGTTTGTATTTTTACAAACCAAAAAAAATAAACAAGTATGAGTGCAATATTAGTCATTAAGTAAGAGATTGACAAAAAAGCCGGGAAAACCTCACTCAATTGTTATTTTTTAGTTGAACCTGATCAAATAGGGGAAAGTTCGTTTGGGGCCCAACCCAGACCAAATTGTATTTTTGGGAGAAACAAAGGTTCTATCAGCTTTTTGTAAAACTGTAGTAGCTTTTGGTGGTTTTTGGGTGGTTTGGTAAATTTTTGTAGGGTGGAAAGCGATTGTAGGGGAGGCGAAAATTTTATTTTTACTTAGCAAATTTACATCGTTTTCAACTCATCTCTGATGATTTCTAAATATTCCTGATACCGTACGGTACTGGGGGAGGTTTCGGTCAAGGCGATCCATAGTTGTTCGGCTTGGGTAAAATATGCTTTAGCCTTACTTGGGTCGCTTTCTCGATAAAAGCCTCCAAGCTTTGCGTAAGAGACAGCAATTCCCTGTTTAAAGGCGACATTTTTAGGAAAGTCTTGGTAGAGTTGCTCAAAAAGCTCGGTTTCTTTCTCAAAAAAGTGCAGTGCTTTGTTTTGATCCTCGAGTTTTCGGTAGGTAGTACCCAATTTAAAGTAAGCAATGGCGAGTCCATTTTTAAAGTTGGCATTTTTGGGAAAGTCTTGGTAGAGTTGTTGTAGTAACTCTGAATATTGCTCAAACAACTGTAAGGCTTTGTTTTGATCTCCTAAGTTTTGGTAGGTTTCACCTAATTTGGAGTAAGCAATAGCGAGTCCATTTTTAAAGTTGGCATTTTTAGGAAAGTCTTGGTAGAGTTGTTGTCGTAATTCTGAATATTGCTTAAAAAACTGCAAGGCTTTGTTTTGATCTCCCAGGTTTTGGTAGGTTATGCCTAATTTGGAGTAAGAGATCGCGAGCCTATTTTTAACGTTGGCATTTTCAGGAAAGTCTTCGTAGAGTTGTTTCTGCCATTCCAGATCTTTCTCAAAAAAGTGCAGGGCTTTATTTTGATCTCCTAGGTTTCGGTGTGTTTCACCTAACTTGGAATAAGCAATGGCAAGTCCATTTTTAAAGCTGGGATTTTTGGGATATGCCTGACAAAGTTGTTGCTGTAATTCTAAATATTGCTCAAAAAACTGGGTGGCAGTAGCCAAGTCGCCTACTATAGTATGATATTCACCTAGCCTTTCGTATAAGGTGGCTATACTATCTTGTAGACCTCCTTCCCAGACCTGAATGAGGTCGGGTGTGCTTTGTTGCAAGGCATCATTGAGGTAAGCTCCCCAACGAGCCAGTTCAGCGGCTTGTGAATAGGTAGTTCCAGTAAGATGGCTTCCTTCGTAGTCAAGTTTTTCAATGAGTTTGTAAAGTAATGGAGTGACCTCAGTAGCCAAGTTGTCCTGATGCTGATCGCGCACAATTGCTTGGATGACCGGACTGCATTTGAAGCTTTTGTCCTGAGGATTGTAGTCTATCCACCCTTTTTGGTCTAGTCGCAGCAATGCTTTAGACAACGAGGGAACCTCATTTGCCTTGGGGGGAGGTAAAGGTAACAGTTCTTCTAATAATGTATATGCCAGGCTTTCGGGGGGCAGGAGCGAGAAATGAGCCAGTAGGGTTTTTTCGTAGTCATTCAAATGCCCCACATCGTACATGGCCAGCACAATGGCTTCTACCGATTCAGTGCGCAAACCAGTTCCCTTGGCTTGGTAAGTTGTTTTTACTTCGGCATTTTTACTAAATCGAGTCAAGCTTTGCTCCAAATCGGCCTTGAGTTGGCGCAGGGGATAGTGCTGCTCCATATCATCGTTAAAAAAATGAAGGTTTTTGGCCAGCAATTCTATCAGCAAGGTGTTGCCCTCTACAGCTTCAAAAATTTCATGAAAATCGGCTTCATCAGTTGGGTCAAAGACTTGGTAATAAGTACGAAAAATTTGCAGAGCCGCTTGGGGGGAGAGGGTACCTACCGGAAAGGTATCTAGGTGTTGAAATTTGGTAAGGCGACTGGTCAACAGAATATGAAAATTGGAGCAAGCTTGTAGTATCAGGTAGTAGTTTTCCAGCGCGTCCAAGTCATTGGCATTGTCTATCACCAGCAAACAAGGTTTGTTTAGGCTGGCCATGGCGGCGGTGAGCTGGTGCAATCGAGCTTCCTGTTCCATCTCTCGAGGAAACTCTACTTGCAGGGCATTGGCCAAGGTCAACAAGGCGGCCCCCAAGTCGGGTTCGGCCAATACCCAGGCCAAATGAGTGTATTCCTCGGCGTAGGTATGGTAGTATTGGGAGGCCAGCGAGGTTTTGCCAATGCCTCCTTTGCCATTGACCAATACCAATCCATTGTTTTGCCCAGAGAACAATTGTTGGTGCAGGTTTTTCAAATCTGCCTGGCGCCCCACCCACAAGGTAGGCGCAAAGGGCGGCTTGCCCAGTATTTTATAAACCTGTTTGTCTCCATAGCGAAAAATGGGGTTATGGAGGTTGGAGTTATTAAATTGATTTTTAATGGATTGGGTCATAGGCCTTACTCAAAAGTAGAGTTGTTAAAAGTACCTCCATTGAATTGGTTTTTGATTTGGGCACCGTCATTTTGGGGCTGAATGCGGAGGGTGCTCGATTTTTTTCGTCCCAGGCGTTCCCGCATTTTCTGAACCCAACCCTGCCACTTTTGGGGAATGTTTTGGGCCCATTGTATCCCAATCTCTTTTTCGTATTGGAGAAAAACCGGAATGATGGGAATGGTGAGTTTGAGCTTGGAAGCGGTGGTGACTTCCATAGAGTCCAGTACTTGTTGTACTTGGTCTTTTTGAGGCAAATGCACTGGTAGGTGACTACTCGCATCTGCCAACCATTGGTGGGCTTCAGGAGCGGTGACTTCCTTGTTTTCGAGCGACTGTTGCATCCCAAGCAACAAGTCGGCATTTTCGGCCGCTACTTGGTCTACAATATCGGTGACCAGGGCTTGGTGGCTTTGGTCAATGTGCTGAATCACTTCGTTGAGTTTTTGCTCCAGGTTGGCTTCTTGTTGCTGAAATTGCTGTTGAATTTCTTGTCGGAGCTCCTGGATAATTCGTTGGGCATCATCAGTCGAGATTTGGTATTCCTGAGTGGCTTTTTGTAAAAAACGTTTTTCGATGAATTGAATATTGTTTTCCCCTTGGCTGATAAAGCCCTCGTATTCCATTCGTTTTTCGGGATTGCGGGAAATGCTTCGACGAAAAGTAGCATCGGCAATGATTTGGTGCTCATCTTCCAGTTGCTTTTTCATTTCCTGGATAAAGGCTTCGGGAGCTTGGGATGACATAGTGGGCGTGGTTTGAGTAGTGGACGTATTTTTTGCTTGAATGGCGTCTTGTACTTGGTGAGCAAAACGATTTAAATGTTGGTAAAAATCCCAGGGAGCCTTTCCCATAATAAATTTCCCTTCCAATTGTTTGAAGAGAGGGCGATGTGACTCAGGGGTAACTTGACCCATTTCGGCAAAGTATTCTGGGTAGGAGGCCTGCTGCAAATGTTCCAAGGCCTTTTGAATGTGTGCATTCATAGTATCCGAATTTTATAGCTTTTGATATCAGTTTCGAGATGGTGCATAAAACCGCTTTGAATATAAAAATTTTTCGGACTTCATCCGACTTTCCGCACGTTGTCTGTTGTTTTAGTTTAATTAACAGTCTTGCT
>CALDJV010000316.1 GCA_937899305.1 uncultured Cytophagaceae bacterium | reverse complement strand
TCCTTTGCCCCCTTCTTTTGTGAATGTGGTTTCTACCGATTCGTCGCTGCACTTAAAATGGCAACCCAGTGCCAGCCGGGATGTAGCCCATCATTTATTGTATCGCTCCGAAATGGGTAAAAACCAATGGCAGTTGATGGCCGATTTTACCCGATTGGATACCATAGCCCTGCAAATAGTGCAAGATACTACCCTACACGCAACGCATTATATATATCAGGATACCACCACAGTTTCAGGGCAAAGGTATCTATATACTTTGGTAGCAGTGGATAGCAGTCATTTGGAATCTCCTCCCTCACGTCCGGTAAGTGCCCAACGCGTTGCTCGTAACTTATTACCTATGGTAAAAAAACTCAAAATCAGTAAGAACCTGGAAGAAAAACACATTCGCCTGAATTGGATGTTTGAGCAACCTCAAATCAATCGATTCAAGGTATATCGTGCCGAAGGTGAAGAAAGCTTACGACTCTATCAAACCATTGAAACCAAGCCTGGAGACGATCCTATCACATTTCGGGATGCAAAAGTAACCAAAGGGATTTGGTACCAATATCGTATTCAAGCCGTGGCCAGAGGTAGCCAAGCCAAATTTAGTAAAGTAGTAAAGATCAAGTATTAAGAAGCACAAATGAACAAAACGAAATATCTTTTATTAGCCCTGGTATTTTTGGGGGCAATCGGCTCAGGGGCTGCCCAACACAAGAAAAAATACCGATTGGCCATACAGAAAGTAGTGCCTTTAAGCTGTATAAATACTGGTTTGTTGAATGTACAACTAAGTAATGGCCAGAATAGTAACTTCGTTAACGAGATTTTTGAGGAGGCTAGAAAACCGATATCAGTGTCTATGCCTGGGGTGGCCATCATCAATGGAAAATGTGCATTGAGTACCACCGGAACCTCAGTAAGCCCATTACAAGAGTGTGTAACTACCTTGGCCCAAGTACCAGACGATAGAGGAGGAGGAGTTACGGCATTTACGGTCATACTATATGGTACCCCAGAGCAGATCTCATTTTCGGGAGGAAGTGGTACCGGAGGTGCGTTTTGTGCCAACGATGTAGTTACGTTGACTTCTGATGCTTGTTTGACCCCTTTACTCAACGAAAGTTTGCGTTGGGAAGTGAGCACCACTGGAGCAGATGATGCTTCATTCTCATATCTGAAAAGTTCTACTACCCACACTACCACCGTAAGATTCAGCGAAATAGTCGGAGCGGAACTGGACAAACCCATTCATTTTAGGGTAAGATACGAAAAAGCGGGCAGTACCTTGGGGTTCAGCGATATTTGGAGTATGACATTTTCTCCAAATGGCCCTACTTTTAGCGGTGGTCAGGTGTCTGCCGCCAATCCTCTGTGTGTTGGACAACAAGGCGAAATCGCCATTACTGGAACCAATGGCATCCCCCAGGTCACTAGCTTTAATTACCGCCTGCAGTTCAAAAATAACGCAGGAGATTGGATACCTGCGAGTACTCCAAATGCCACCCAAAATGGCAAAAATGCGAATAATGCTCCAGTTGTGTTCTCAAACCTCACTCCAGGAGAATACCGGGTAGAAGTAACCAATGGCAACTTGGGTAATTGTGCCCCCGGCTACTCTGCTGTATTTAAAATTGAGCCCGCTCCTGATAAAATCACTTGGAGCGAACCTACTTGTCTTTTGGGCAATTGCTTGGGGAATGCTTCGGGTAACTTTCAAACTACCTGCCATGGAAGCACCACGAGTATTGCCTATACAGGAATAAAGGGTGGGGTAGGTAATTACAAATACCGTTATTTTTCTCCCGGAACAGCCGAAGCCGATCGCCCCGCTTTTACCACTATGGGAGGCGATGGCTTTGACCTTGCCCTGAAGGCAGGTACTTACATTGTGGAAATAAGTGATCAAAATAACTGTTCCCAATACGATACCTGGACCATTGAAGATGCGCCAGTAATTACGGGATCAATCAAGTATTTACTAAAAGCCAATGGCACCAGTGTTACCTGCCCTGGTGCCAATGATGGCCAAATTGAAGTAACACCCGATGGAGGTGTAGGTCCTTTTCAAGTGGTGCTAAAGAAGGGTAGCGACATCAAAAGCACATTAGAGAATGTGACCAAAGGGAGCACGGTTACTTTCAGCGATTTAGTGGCCAATGCGAATGATTATACCCTCGAAATTTCGGAGACCCTTTCTACCACCATCACCAATCCTTGTCCTCAAGTAATTGTGGTGAATCCTTTGACCGAGCCCCAGGCCATTACGGCTATTATCAAGAAAATACAAAAGGCCAATGGGCGCAATCTGAGCTGTGCTACTACCGCCATTGGAGCCACCCCCGATGGGGCCCTCAAAATCACCCCACAAGGAGGCGTAGGTCCATTTACCATTCAAGTCAAAAATGGAAGCAATGTAGTCAGTACTGCGGTCAATGTAGCCCGAGATGCGGAAACTACTTTGGGAGGGCTTTCGGCAGGTGTTTTATATACCATTGAGGTGATGGACAATAGCAGTTGTAGCAATATTGCCACTTTTAGCCAAACCCTTTCTACGCCATTGAATGCCCCTACTGCCCCCTACATCGGCACCACCCTTACCCACGTATCTTGCCGAGGTGGAAACGATGGAAAAATAGTGGTGGCCCCTACTGGAGGTGAAAATGGAACTCGTTTTTTTATGAGCGCACGAGAGGAGTTTGGAGGTAAAATTATTATAAATAAACCAACATTAGATGATGGTACCATAACTTTTGATGAGCTTGAGGCAGGACGTTACATTGTAACCGTAAAAGATGAGAATGGCTGTACGTTTGAAAAACTGGTAGAACTGGTGGCTCCCAGTGCCATCGAAGCAAATATTACCTTGGGAACCATACCCAATGGAGTGGCCCAAGTGAGTTGCCTGGGGGCCAGCGATGGGCAAATTACGGTAAGAATTCCCGTATTTTCGGGCTCCAGCAGCCGGGCACCCTATCAGATCGTATTGAAAGAAACCACTACCAATGCTACTTATACCCAAACTGGAATTAATATAAATCAAAACGTAGATTTTACAGGATTACCAGGGGGTACCTACACCGTAACCGTCACTGATAAAAACAATTGTGCGGCTACCTTTGATAAAATCGGACTTGACCCCATTACTTTGACCCAGCCCGACCCAATAACCGCTACTTTTAGTCCTGCCCCAGTGACTTGTTTCAATGGAACCGATGGAAAAGTAGTGATCAATATCAGTGGGAGCAATCAATACGACCCTGCTCACCTTACCCTGAAAGACATCAATGACGGAAGCAAAACTTTTGGAGATCCTGCTAAGACTGGGCCTAAACAATTCGAGTGGAGTAATTTACCCGCTGGAAACTACCAGGTAATCATTACGGATAGTAAAGGCTGTACCTTTCAGGGCAGCAACGACCAGTTCGACATTGTACAACCCGCTCAGGCATTGGCACTCAATGTGGTGGCCAACACTCCTGCTACTTGCAATGGAGCATCGGACGGAAAAGTAACCGTGGCTGGTGCTGGTGGCTGGGGGAGCTATTTGTACTCCAATGATGGTGTAAATTTTACGGCTACCCCTACTGCCAACCACTTATTTGATCGCCTAACGGCAGGCAGTTACCGATGGTACGTAAAAGACATTTTGGGTTGCGTGGCATTTGTAGATGCTACCATTACTGAACCAGATGAGTTGGTGGTGAATACCAACATTACCCACGTAAAATGCAACGGGGACAATAATGGCAAAGTTACCCTCCAGGCCAGCGGAGGACATGGACCGGGCTCTTATACCTATTCCAACCAACCCAACAGTGGTTTTACGACGAACCCTACCTTCAATACCCTCACTCAGGGAACTCGTACATTTTATGTAAGATCAAATAATGCCTGCTTAACCAGTGTGGAGGTTACCATCAACGAGCCAGCGGTACTTGTGGCCAATGTAGATGCCGCCAAAACCCAAGCAATTACTTGTCATGGGCTCAGTGACGGTTCGGTCACTGTGGATATATCGGGAGGTACAGGCCCTTACCGTATTTCGGCCGATGGTGGTACTGCAGTATCAGGCAATGTGGTGGGTGGGTTAAGCCCTGGCAATCATACTTTGCGAATCATCGATGCCAACGATTGTTTTATAGAAATTGCAAGTGGGGTAATCAGCGAACCCGCCGTTTTAGCGGTTTCGTTGGCTGCTAAGAAAGAAACCGCTTGTGCTACTGCCAAGGGAACCGCCAGGGTAAGCGTAACTGGTGGTACCGGAGCGTATACCTATGCATGGTATGACCAAGGCAACCAATTGATCAGTACGACATCAAGTGCTAATAACTTATCGGTGGGTACTTATCGAGTAGTTGTGAAAGACGCTAAAGGCTGCGTGGCTCCTGATTTTAACGTCACCATCAATCAAATCGCCCTGCCTGATTTACGTGTAATAAGCCGTACCTCGGCTAGCTGTGCTGGCATAGCCGATGGGGCCGCTACCATTGAGCTCAACGGTGGAGTAAGCCCAGTGAGCGTGGTTTGGGAAAATGGCCAAACCGGATTGACTGGAACGGGCTTGCGAGTGGGGATCAACCGAGTGACCTTGACCGACGGAGATGGTTGTGGTGTAGTACGAGAAGTCAACATATTGGAAGCACCAGCGATGGTCATCCAGGCTACCGAGCAAACCAATCTGGCTTGTAAAGGTGGAGCCACTGGCAAAATTACGGTACGGGTTGCCAGTGGAGGGGTTGCTCCTTTTACTTACCACTGGGACAATGGCGATACGGGCAACAGCATCCAAAATTTATCGGCAGGGACCTACAAAGTGACCATACGCGATGCCAAGGGTTGCGAGCAGCAACGAAGTTTTACCTTAACCGAGCCAGCATTGGCTTTGACCTTGAATGAAGTAAGCAAAACCCCGGTAGCTTGTTTTGGAGGGTCTGATGGAACGGCACAAGTACAAGGAGCTGGTGGCAACGGCACTTATTTATATTCAAATGACGATAGAAATACTTACCAGGCAAATAATACATTCAGTGGATTAATAGCGGGGGCACATGATATTTGGGTCAAAGACGGTTTGGGTTGTGAAACCAAATTACAGATTACAATTGCCAGCCCGACCGAACTGGTGCCCAAAGTAGTACGCATCACCCACGTAGATTGCCACGGTGGCAATAATGGAAGCGTGACTTTGGGAGCTGCCGGTGGAAAAAATGATAGTGAAGGAACGTATACCTACTCTACAAACCCCACGAGTGGTTTTACCAGCA
>CALDJV010000315.1 GCA_937899305.1 uncultured Cytophagaceae bacterium | reverse complement strand
TTTACAAACATTCAATGAACTTTCCCTAAATTTTTTTAGGGTGGTTTTAAAGAATTGAATCACAAAGTTTATTGTACATTAAAACATATGGAAAATTTATTTATTGAGGCTGGTGATTATTCTCCTCATGTAGATTTCAACACCTCTACCAATCATTTTAGTATCGTTGGTGATTCGTTCGGAGAAGATACCTTTACTTTTTTCGAACCTATTATCAAATGGCTTCAAAATTATTTGAAAGAAAATACCCGCCCGCTGAACTTACGCATTGAATTGAACTATCTCAACTCGAGTTCTTTTAAAAGATTCAATGAATTACTCAGCCTTCTGGAAAATTACCATAGAACAACCCAAATTCCAGTCAAGGTAGTTTGGGTTGCCAACCCTGATGATGATGATGTGGTGGATTATGGCGAGGATATCAAAGATTATTTCGATGAGTTACCCATTGATATCGAGTTGAAGGCTGGTTCTTGAATGTAGGATTTATTTTGAATCTAAAATCAGTGATTTTATTTACCCAAACTTGATCTGCTCATTTGTTACTTTGACATTGTTATGCTTCAAAAGCAAACTTGAACAAATGATATATTTTGGGTATTCATAAAGGTCATCAAGCCCAATAGGTCAAGTTGGGCTTTCAGCTCATTGGATAGTCATGGTTGTATTTTTTGATCTTGGTATATTGTCTACCTCAGAATACTCATGAACTTGATTGGTCATGAATCACTACACAAAATTACACATGGCCTTACAATAACGGAGGTAGGCAAAATATTTGAAAAACGAAGTGAAAGTATTCGAAAAGTACGTTAATAAAAGCAAGCGAGGTAGCCTGACTGAACCTGCATTGATGTACTGCTAACTAGTATTTGCCAGGGCTAAAAATCCTAGTCATTATGTTCAAAACAGGAATATATATAAGTTGATAGGAGACAGCAATCCCATTAAGGTAATAAGAGTCAAGCATCAGTATTCCTATACTATATAAATAGCAGGCATGGCACTCCTCTCTATTTTCACCTTTTCTTGGATGGCTTCAGGATCAGTTTTAGGGCATTTATCACAAACATTTGGTAATGCGCTTAAAAGAGCCTTTTACCTGAAAGGCTCTTATACCTGATTAAGATACATCCACCCAATTATCCGTAGAATATTTAGAAACCTGTACTTTCCCGCACCGTGCGCAAACTCTTTTCAAACTGTCTCCTTTCCAGTCATGCCCAAAAATACGACAGCGAAGGGGTGTCTTTGGTTTTTGTTCTTTCGCTTCCATATTCAATATTTCATTTTTGTTTAGCTGGACAAGTTAAGGTGTTTTTTTAGAAAGCTAAAATGCTATCTCAGTTTTATTCTTTGTCAAGCATTAAAATATTATTTAATCAAGCAAAAGTCATATTACATTAGGGCATTTTAGAGTAAATTAGCTCAAGCATAAAATCAACCAAAATGTCTTCAAACCTTATTTGATTGGCTACATACCGAGACATATCAAGTCTCATTTTTTGTATGATTGGGTCTTAGGAATTCGTAAAAACAAGGTTTCATTTTAACTTCAAGTTGAGGGTTTGTCTTTGGTCCGTAGTCCAATGCTGTTTCCTTAGTGTTTCTATCAAAATAATTAGAACACGGATTTTCACTAATGATCGGAGAAAATCCGTCTGATCAGTACGATCCGTGTTTCAAAAGCGAAAGTTAAAAACATAAAACATGGCTTATGGAAACAGCATTGATTCGTAGTCCATAGTCCGCTGACGAGAATTTTGATCAACAAAGTCATTACTTCCAACCTGTTTAAATCGAAAAATTATTTTTTCAACCTTACTTAGTAACAAATCATGAAAAATCACCTTCTTCAATATTTTTTTCTGGCCACTGTCCTTTTCATCAGCAGTAAACCTCGAGTAGCAAATGCTCAACTAAATCAACCTAAGGCCGATTTGGTATTCATAAATGGCAAGGTATACGCTCACCCCACCGCAAATGCAGTTGTTGTGAATAATGGTAAAATCAAGCTAATTGGCCACAAGACTGAGGCTCGAGCGTTTGTCGGACGCAAGACTCGCGTCATTGACTTGCAGGGTAGATCATTGTTGCCAGGGTTTATCGATAACCACGTACACGCAGGCGAGGGTGGTGAGGTATCTTGTTTTCCTAGGAATAACCTTAACATAGAACAGCAACAAAAGAACCTCAAAGCCTGTGCAGAAGGAGTTCCTGTCGGTCAATGGGTAATTGGTTATGGGATGAAATTAGACCAGGTATTGGGTGACAAGGCTACGATGAATCAACCACGACGCAGTCTGGATAAAATTTTCCCCCAGCATCCGGTCATTATCATGGAACATACCTCCCACTCGATGTTTGTCAATAGCTTGGCACTACAAAAAGCCGGTATTGATCAACACACACCTGATCCACAAGGAGGTAAGTTGATGAAAGATGAACGAGGGCAGCTGAATGGGGTATTGATTGACAATGCAGGTGACTTGGTCATGGAGGTTGCAGTAAACAGTTTGGCCAATAAACTTTCTGTTTTTATAGAAGGTATACAGTTTGGACTACAACAATTGAGAAAAAATGGGATTACGACCATAGGTGATGGGCGGACTTACTGGCGACGGGGAATGCTCGATGCCTGGAAAATAGTGGCCAACAACGGATTGTTGACTGCACGGGTGGCTATTCGTCCCTGGATTTATCCCACAATAGCTCCGGCCCAACAAATTGCTTTTCTTAAGAAGGTTTTCCAAAACGACCTCAATCAATTATTGATTGTCAATCAGGTGAAAATGTACATTGACGGGGTACCCGAAAATGGCACTGCTCGAGTAATTCAGCCTTATAATCAAACTTTTTTTCAGAATATCATGCGTGGTATTCATTATATTCCACCCGCTAAAATGCAACGTTGGCTCCTTGACTTGTACCATATTGGTTATGGTGCCCATGTACATGCTTTGGGAGATCTGGGAATTAGAGAGGTGCTCGATGCAATACAAACGGTACGCCAACAGGGTTCTCAACTCAAGTACCACATTACCCACGTGGCAATGTTAGACAAAGCCGATCTGCCTCGCTTTGCTCGCCTGGGGGTAAACGCTGACATTCAAATAGGTAATGTTCCGTTGAGCCAGGCAGAGCGGCGTCAAGATTTTATCCCTTTCATTGGAGCCAAGCGAGCTCGTCAATTATTATACAGTCCAATAAAAGCATTGAAAGCAACTGGAGCCAATGTAACTTTGAGTAGTGATTGGACGGTGTACCCCCTCTCTCCACTCAATGGCATTTCGGTGAGCGTGCGAGAAGGCGCCCTCACCATTCGGGAAGCCATTGATGCCTATACCATTAATCCAGCCAAAGCTCTAGGGCTAGATCGCATTACAGGATCGATTGCAGTAGGCAAATCGGCTGATTTTGTTGTGTTGGAAAAAGACTTGACCAAGATTGCACCCCGTAAAATAAAAACCACTCGAGTATTGATGACGGTACTGCAAGGAAAAGTGGTATATGAAGTAAAATAACGCTTGATCATCAACTTTGAAAATGCCATCCAAAAAGCACTTAAACCAAAAAGGCAAATTGCTCAAGCTTGAAAATAAGATGAAGTAATTGATGTAATGTTTTGGCGACTTAGGAGTCTTAGGATTGAAATATTCAATATTTTTAATCCATATAATCTATGAAATACCTCTTTACATTATTCCTAAGTCATTTTATTACCTCTGTTCCTCTGTATGCTCAAGATACTCAAATCGCCCCATTCCAATGGCCTGAACATACTATCTCGCCCATTTTTAAGGATTTTTTGGTAGCTTATAATAGCAACAGTGTCAAACAAATTGAAACATACGCTCAAAAACACCATACCCGTCCGGTCAGGATTGCCCGAAGAATGCGACAGCTTTTTACTCAATACGGTAAACTGCTTCCCTATCAGGTAACGGCTCAAAAAGAAGGTCGTCTTGGGCTTTGGTTTCTGGGAAAGGACACCAAAAACTGGGTAGAAATCACGCTTTTTCTCAACAAAAATGGTGATAAGATCAGGGGTACTGGAATGATGCGAGGCATGCGTCCCAAAGGATTATTGCCTCCTTATAAACCAATGGCTACCCACCAAATAAAACCTCATTTGGATGCCTACCTGCAAAAACTGAGTCAACAGGATCATTTTTCGGGGGTGGTACTGGTGGCCAAAGGAAATCAGGTTTTGTTTGAAGGTGCTTATGGGGACAGAAATAAGAAAAAAGGCCTGAAAAACAACTTGAATACCGCTTTTTGTCTGGCTTCTACTACCAAAACTTTTACCGCGATCGCCATTGCCCAGTTGGCCGAAAAAGGCAAGCTTAGATTTACCGATTTCATCAGCAAATACATCCCTGAGTACCCCAAAGACATTGCCCAACAAGTCACCATTCATCATTTACTTACGCATACCTCAGGTATAGAGCTGGATGATTATCCTCCCTTTAATCAAGCAGTCCAAAAAGCACATAATGTGGAAGATTTGCTCAAGGCTCAGTTGAAATATCTGAACCATATGAATGAAAATCGCCGCAAAAATTTTAAAGTCCTGAACAAGCATGACTATTCCAATGAAAACTTCAGTCTGTTAGGAATCATCATAGAGCGGGCAAGTGGTTTGTCTTACCCTCGCTATATCGAACAACACATTTTTGAACCCTTGGGCATGCAACACTCCTATGCCGATTATACCAAGCTGGCCCAAGCTTCTAATAAGGCCCTTGGCTATACTTTCTATGACAATAACCGCAAATTCAACCCCAATCAAAGACGGGAAAATACCGCTTATAAGGACGTTACTGCGTCTCCAGCAGGAGGGTTGTATAGCTCGGTGCGAGACTTATACAAATATTTTAGAGCCATCAATACCGGAAAACTCGTCTCCCCTACTATGCGTGATAACCTGTTTAAGAAGCATACCAAGGTGTTTGATTTTAAAGCCATTGATGTGTACGAAAGCTATGGGTATGGTTTTGTCATTCAACAAGCAGGCAAGCTCAAAAACATTGGCCATTCGGGTAGAAAGGTTGGGGTTGGGGCTCGTTTTGAATACTTTCCCGAGCACGACATCTACGTAATTGTGCTTAGTAATTATGGTTTTCCGGTCCACAATCCGGCCAGCCACATTCGAGATTTGATAGAGCCCAATGATTAATTTTTTTAAAATTTTTCACCTAAAATTTGCCAGTTAAACATGTATTCCTTACGTTTGCAATCCTTTCACGCTTGGGGGATTAGCTCAGTTGGCTAGAGCGTTTGACTGGCAGTCAAAAGGCCGGCGGTTCGAATCCGCCATTCTCCACAAGTTGAATATAAAACCCTGTAGGTCAATGATTTACAGGGTTTTTAATTTCGACGGGATATTTTTTAGCATACCTGACCAATGCCAAATCCATAAGAAAAGGCAGTAGTGACCAAACTACCGCCTTTTCTTATTAAGTAACAGTTGCGCAATAATTGTCGGTTTTCGCTTCAATTTTACTCGCCATGCTTCCTTAAAAACCGAAGCTACAGCTTTGCTGTGCTGAGCTCTGCC
>CALDJV010000314.1 GCA_937899305.1 uncultured Cytophagaceae bacterium | reverse complement strand
AGGGAGACCACCGAAAACGGTACGTGAAGTCATCCCTGTTTTGTATCGCGTATTGTAGTGGTATCTTTTTCTCAAGATTTGAAAGAAAAAAGGCTGTCTCACAAAGAAAGACAGCCTCCTCGTTGAATTGGGCAATTTATTTCACCTTGGTGCCTCTTGGACACCAAGCCATCATTTTGATTTTTAGGTATTCACTCACCTCTGGAGACTAAGCCCATTTGAAAAACATTTTGATGTATTTTCTCACTTTGTCGTTGTAAGGTGGGTAAATCAATTTGATGCCAGTAAACCCTACTCTTTGTTTCAGTACCGCTCTTTCGTTAGAAAATGCCTCAAAACCATAGTACCCGTGCGTTTTACCAAACCCACTATTGTTTACTCCACCAAAGGGCAAGTAAGGATTGGTAATGTGTAGTAGGGTATCGTTGATAGTGGTTCCTCCCGCTGTAGTATGCTGAACCAAAAACTGCTGATTGGCCTTACTTTTACTAAAAATATACATGGCCAAGGGCTTTTCTTTGCTATTGATCAAGTCGGTTGCCTCTTGCAGGGTTTTAAAAGTGACAATTGGAAGTAAAGGGCCGAATATTTCTTCTTGCATCACTTCCATGTTTTCGTCGATGTTATCGAGCAAAGTAGGCGCTATGTAGTTTTCCGAAGCATCGGTTTGCCCTCCTTCGGTCACTTTGGCTCCTTTTTCGGTGGCATCGGCCAATAAACCAGAGAGACGATTGAAGTGTCGTTCATTGACAATGCGCGTCAAATCTGAACTGGCTTGGACATTTTCGCCATAAAACCGATGAATTCTTTTTTTGATGCCATTCACCAAATCATCTTTAACTGACTCATGTACGAGCAAATAATCTGGGGCAATACAAGTTTGGCCACAATTCAAAAACTTGCCATAGGTAATCTTATCAGCTGCATCTTCGATGTTAGCGGTACTATCGACTACAGTAGGTGATTTTCCTCCTAACTCGAGGGTTACCGGAATCAGGTGTTCGGCAGCCGCTCGCATAATGATTTTACCCAACATAGGGCTCCCGGTAAAGAAAATATGATCAAAACGTTTTTTGAGTAAATGTTGAGCTACTTCAGCATCACCTTCAAACAAAGCGACCTCTTCTTCTTTGAAAACCTGCGTAATGAGTTTTTTAAGGTAAGCCGATGTATGAGGAGTCATCTCAGAGGGTTTCAAAACGGCAGTGTTGCCTGCTGCAATTGCCGATACCAACGGATCGATGGTCAACTGGAAGGGGTAATTCCAAGGGGCAATAATCAGGGCAACTCCTTTGGGCTCTTTCACCACACGCGAACTGGTACCCAATAATGCTCGGGGAGTAGCGACCTTTTTGGGGCGCATCCATTTTTTCAAATGTCCACAAGCATCATCAATGGCCTTGAATACAATGAAAACCTCTGACAAGTCGGTTTCTTCAGGCGATTTTCTAAAATCGTTGTAAATAGCTTGTTGCAATTCAGTTTGGCTTGCTTGAATCGCTTGTTTGAGCGCCTTGAGCTTGGCAATGCGTGCTCGGGCAGTCGTATTCTTTATTTGTTGGGTATTTGCCTTTTGAGCCTCAAACACCCGGTCTATTTCCTCAAAAGTAGAAGTTTGGGGAGTGGTAACTGTTGTGTTCATTTTATTTTGCCCTTTTCTATTTTTTCAAAACTTGTAATATACAATAATACAAAATACCAAGAAAAATTTGTATATTTTTAAACATTAATCCAGCAATATACGTTCAAAAATTTACTTTATATTAATTTTATATTAATTTTGTGTTAAGTAAAGTTAATTCAACTAACTAAAATTGACCAAATATGAAACAATTCATCTGTATT
>CALDJV010000313.1 GCA_937899305.1 uncultured Cytophagaceae bacterium | reverse complement strand
CGGTTTAGTTTTATTCCTCTTCGCTACACTTCGTTGCTTTTATTGCCCGTAGCCCTGCTACGAGCGCAAAAAGCGCCTCGTTTAGCTTTGAGTAATTTCACTAAAACCTCGACACTTATTTTGAAAGCGTTACTTAGCCATCACAGTATCCTGCGAAAATGATTACTTCGCATTGATTTGAACTAGATAACACAAACTTTACGAGAAATTATGCCAGTAAAAGTAGCAATTGCCGACGACCATGTTTTGTTTCGCAAAGGGCTCATCACGATTCTGGAAATGGATGATGATATAGAGGTGGTCTTGGAGGTCAACAACGGAAAAGAACTTGTCGAAAACCTGAACCAACCTTTACCTGAGGTCATCTTGATGGATCTAAAAATGCCTGAAATGGATGGAATGGAAGCCACCAAGATCATCAAAGAAAAGCATCCTGAGATTAAAATTTTGATATTGTCGATGTATGACGAAGAAAAGTTCATCATCTACTGTTTGGAATTGGGTGCCAACGGTTATTTGCTCAAAAATGCCGATCCTGCCGAAGTAACTCAGGCCATCAGAACCGTGGTTGCCAAGGATTTCTACTTCAACGACCATATTTCAACGGTGATGCTCAAAGGGCTCAACCAAAAAAGCCGACCAAAAGGCAAGCCACAGTGGACCAATAAAATTCAGCTGACCAACCGTGAAAAAGAGGTACTAGAGCTGATTTGTCACGAATATACCACCCCCGAAATTGGTGAAAAACTGTTCATTAGTCATCGTACAGTAGAAGGACACCGCAAACATTTGCTTGAGAAAACTGGGGCTAAAAATACGGCTGGACTCGTGGTATTTGCCTTGAAACATGAACTCATAGAAATGTAACGGTTTGGAGGTTATTGGGTCAAAAACTGGTGGACAATGGTTTTATAATGTTGGCCAATAGGCAACCTGATGGCTGAGGGAAGCTCTACAAAAGTAGTACTGTAGGCTTCTATTTTGTGGGTAGACACAAGGTAGGAGCGGTGGATGCGTAGAAATGAGGCCTCCGAAAGGTGTTGCTCAAAAAAGCCGAGAGTCTGGTAAGTCACCATCATTTTATGGGTGGTATGTACTTTGACATAGTTGCCCAAACTCTCCAGGTAGAGTATGTCCTTTAAAAATACTTGCACCATTTTTTTGTCTACCTTGAGGTAAACGTAGGGATTGCGATAATCGAATGTAGGTACAGCAGGCAAAGGAATTTGTTGCAATGCTTTATGGATAGCCTTCATAAAACGAGCTTCAGCAATAGGTTTGAGCAAATAATCTGTGATATTCAGGTCATAACCTTCCAACGCATAATCAGCGTAGGCGGTGGTAATCACCACTTTGGGAACTTCACTAAGAGTACGCAAAAGCTCCAAACCACTCAGTTGAGGCATTTTAATGTCGAGAAACAGCAAGTCTATGGGTTGTCGTTGTAAAACCTCCAAACCCGCCAGAGCATGATGACAAGTAGCCACCAGCTCTAGTTGTTCCAAAGGAGCTATAAACCGAGCCAATACTCGAGCTGCAATTGGCTCGTCTTCTATAATCAAACATTTAAATTTGGGCATATGCATTGGTTTTTAAATTGGAATCGGCCAGAGGAACTGTACTCAACGGAATATGGAGCAGAGCTGAGTAAACCAAGCACGGTTGATGGGCTTCGGTCACAATTTCCTGGTTGATTTGTAAGGTGTAATTATTAGCAAAGAGGTGGTTGAGGCGTTGTCGGACATTCTTCAGGCCCAAGCCCTGGTGTTGAGTAGGAGGGATGGCCGGAACAGATGCATTGTTTTTTACCAAAAAATGAAGCTGGGTAGGTGTGACTTCCAGTTGTATGTGTATCCAAGCATGGGCCACTTGCGTGTTCAGCCCATGTTTAAAAGCATTTTCGACAAAAGGCAATAAAAGCAATGGGGGAATCTGTTGAGAGGTTAGTTCACCTTTTACCTGAAATATGAGTTGAAAGCCTTCCTGATACCTGATTTTTTCTAATTCAATATAATGATGCAAGTGGTTGACCTCCTTGTGCAAGGGTACGGTAGGGGCTTGGGTTTCGTAAAGCATATAGCGCATAAGTTGCGACAAACGTAAAATAAGATCAGGAGCATCGTCTGATTTCTCGATGGCCAAGCCGTATAGGTTATTCAAGGTATTGAAAAAAAAGTGGGGGTGGATCTGATTCTTGAGGTAATTGAGTTCTGATTGAATCCGAGCTTGTTCACTTTGCTTGAGTTGTTGTTGATTTTGGAACCAATGTTTAAGTACTTTGATGGTGATCACTACAATGACGGTGGCATTGACCAACACCATTCCTCGCATGATTTGATAGGTATTCCATAAACCATTGGGTGGGTATGCTGTGGTGTAAAATCGGAGCCCTTGCAGCCACAAACTTGCTATGAATAATACGCTGACTAGCCCCAACAAAAATCGTAGGTATTTTTTTTTGAGTAAAAAATGAGGAAGCAACCAGTAGATACTGACATATACTGCCGCCATACGAGGAGGAAGTGCAAGGCACTCAAACCAGAATGATTGACGCCAGCTTCCCGCGCTTTTGGCCCATATAAAGCCAAACACCAACACATAACCTGCCCAAAATGCCAAGTGTAATCCCCAGTATAGGCGTCGGTTTGCCTTTCCCAAAATATATTGATCCAGATAACGAAACATGGTAGCTTATAAAGTGCTGAAAAAAAGCCAGAATAAACTCTAAATAGACAAGTCTGGAGAATAAAGATACTTATTTTTGAAAGTAGTAAGGGAGAATTTATGTGTATCCCTTTGGGGAAACTGCCAACTGCATCAAATTTCCTCCCAACAACATTTACATCAATGTTTGGGTGGTATACAATCAAATACTTGATGTCTGAATAAGTTCTGAGCAATGTATTTTTTTATTGACTTAATTTGGAATCATATCACAGCGCGTAAATAAAATAGAGTAACCAATCCTAAGTAAAACTACAAAAATAACTTAATCCATTGAGCTGATCTCTGGCCGCTATACTTCGTCAAAAAATAGCGCGAATAGCGCTGCTATTAGCCAATTTTTTAGACTTGTCTAGCGCCAAGATATTGCACTAAATTTGGATTAGTTTATTTTTTCCGTTTTACTAAGATAAAGTGGTGATGTAAAATCGGTACGAGCCAAATAATGAATGACTACTTGATGGAAAATATATGCCTATGAAGATGTACACAACTGAACATTTTGAATTTCTGTAAAAAGTGTGCATTCTAATAAAGGTATTGAACAGTTTTTGGTGTTTAAGTGGTTAAAAATCAGTTTTTTATGAAAAAATTAAAAGAAAATTTGCTTGTGTGCTCTTTATTTGTTTATACTCGTGTAACGATAAAAAATGGCCACTTTAAAGGGAAAATCCTTTGTTTTTGAGGCGGTATTTGTTCAGCTTGAAGTCTACTTTGAATACTTGGTAGGCATCAGTGAAAAGATCGTTATTTGATGTGATGTCTTTTTATCAATCATCCTTGTACCATACATTTATCCACACTATACTACAAAAGTTATGAGCTATAATTCTACATTAATTACTCCGCGAATCAAGTACATTTCCAAACGGGTGATTTACCCTCCTACTTGATCAATCGTCCCCCTGATTTCTGAAAAAAAGTAAACCTTCCCAAGCGCTGATTCTCAGGTTTTTGGCTTGGAATGTTTTGCTCTGGAAGACATTTGAGGCGCTTACATAGGCGCTCTACAGGAATGCTATGTCTTTATGTTAAAATAACTTATCATAAGATCATATATTAATATAATGTTTTGCATTCCATCATAAAAAATATCAATACCAATTAATCACCTATTTTTTTAAAAACAATTAACTACTTAACATTTTTAAAATCATGAAAAGATTCCAATTATTTTACTACGTATTTTTGCTGTGTTTTGCTTTTACTTCTACCCTGGATTTGCAAGCGCAGATAATCCCCAATCGCCCTGAGTATGCATCTGCATTGGTTTCCCATAATGTACCGAGCACCATGCTGCCGGGGCAAAAGGTAAGAGTGCAGTTGCATGTACGAAATATGGGGTATAGAACCTGGACCTATAGTGGCACTGCTTTTTCGTTTCGTCTGGGTGCAGGTGATGGTATCCAAAATCAAGGAGGTTTGATTCGCAATGAATTTTTGTGGTCCAACTTCAAATATGGCGGCCATATGAATGCAGGTCAAACGCATTATGGAAGAGCCTTTATGGGGCATAATGCGTACACAAACCAAATCCATGTATTCGAATTTGACATTACAGCCCCTACTAATCCTGGTACACGCTACGTATCAGCTCGAATGTTACACGAATTGGAAACTTGGTTTGGGACTTACATCACCATACCTGTAACCGTACAAGGCGCTACTCAGACTTTGAATGCTGCCCTAACCGTCGTATCAGCACCCAGTGTATTATTTTCAGAACAACCAGGTCGGGTAATTATACGAGCGCGCAATACGGGTACCCAAACTTGGAATCACACTGGGAGCAACCCGGTTCGTTTGGCGGCTACTTCTGCCAATCAGTTTGTGTTAAG
>CALDJV010000312.1 GCA_937899305.1 uncultured Cytophagaceae bacterium | reverse complement strand
TTATTAGAATTCTTGGGAAGACTTGACAAATAATGTACCGCTCACTAATGGTTTAAAACCCTTAACTTATAATTATCATAACTTGTATAAAGAAAATAATTAATATGTCCCCTCTTTATTATATACTATCTAATGTAAGCTATTGTAGTGAGGTAAAGAACTTAAAAGTCTATATGATAAGCAAATTTTACTCTCAAAATTATGAAGAATAAGGTGCTTGACCAACTTTACTCAAATATTGGTCAAAATTGAGTACTTTTTAGATTTATTTTCCAAAATAAAACCTAAAATTTAAAATTCAGAACCTTCCGATTGGTAAGGTTTTTTTATAAATTTAATCAAACTTTTTTTGAGTTTTGGTACAGATATTACTTGTTTAATAACGCAAGGAAAAACTGAGTCATTATAGGCCTCATTATTTTCATATTTTGTTACGTAAGTTTTTTTTATTTTTCTTTTACTAAAATTGCCAAGGATAAGCTTTTCATATTTGCTCCGTTGTATACTACTGCCACCTGTTATCTTATGTTTAGGCACGTTGGCTTCAGAAAATAGTGTACAAGCCCAAGCTGTGTTCAAATTAAATACCATTCAACACGACCACGCTTACCCACTCAATCCGTATGTCCAAATCTTTGAAGATTCGTTGGGCCTATTCAATATTAATCAAGTAGCCCAACCTTCTTTCACCAAAAACTTCGCCCCTCTCAGCCGGGCCAATCCCCAAAGGGCTCACAGCGTATATTGGCTTAAGATCTTACTAAAAAGCAACTTACCACAAGATACTCAATGGATTTTACACATTGGGCATACCAATCAAACTACCCTGTTTTACCAGCTATCTGATAGCACTTGGATGAGTCGAATAAGTGGAAAGTTTGTTCCTAAAAGACAAAAAGAAATTGCTGAAGGACGCAATACTCAATTTCCGGTGGCACTCCAACATCAGAGCATCCATACTTATTTCCTTAAAGTAATCAGTTTGGATGCTCGACCACCAAAAATCCAAGCCAATTTGCATAGCTACTATCATTGGAATCGTTTGATTAGTCGCCGTAACTTGATTCAAGGCTTGTTTCACGGTTTCTTGTGGGTACTCGCTATATACTATATTTTCATGTACATTGTAATGAAGGAAAATGTCTATATCTATTTTTCTTTCTATATCATTTGCAATTCCATCTATTTTCTTTCAATTAATGGCTTTTTAAACGAAAGTATATTCAGTAATGCTCCCAAGCTCAATGTGTTTGCCTGGTATCCTGCGATCCAATTTGGTTTTGCGGCTTATTTTCAATTATTAAGAGGTTTTTTCCATACCGAAGCATTTATCCCTTATTGGGACAAAGTAGTCGCCCGATGGGCAATCATTCGTTTAATTTCTGTCCCTGTAGGGCTTATTATTATATTGGTCACTTTCAATATCAGCCGTATTAACGGAATCATCATTGGCTGTATTACAGTAGATATTGCTTTGTCTCTGGTGGTATTATGGAAGCTAAGAAGTCAACCAGTCTATTTTCTAGGATACTTCTCATCTGGTATGTTTCTTTATGTCATTGGCATTGTCATCACCATCATCATTTTTTTACAAGATACCAGTGCGCCTATTTTTCCCCACCCAGTGCAAAGCGGTATTTGTCTACAGCTTCTTTGTTGTGCTATTGGACTTGGTATGCGCTTTAGATACAATGAGTTCCAAAAACGTGAGCACCAAAAAATATTGATTTCTGAATTAAAGGCACACCAAGAAATCTTTCAACAAGCCAATCGGGATTTGGAAGTAAAGGTAGAAGAACGGACTGAAGAAGTAGCCACTAAAAACACCCGGCTCGAGGCCCAAAATGAAGTACTACAACAGCAAAAAAATCGTCTGGAATCGCTCAATACCCTCAAAGCCAAACTATTCTCCATTATTTCTCATGATTTAAGAAGCCCCATCAATTCCATTCAAGGGGTTTTACATTTGATAAACTCCGACGCATTGTCACCAGACGAAGTAAAAATGCTCTCAAAAAACCTGAATAATCAGGTACAGATTACTCAAAATTTACTCGATAACTTACTGTATTGGTCCAAATTGCAAATGGAAGGCCTTCAATTACATAATTCCTCCGTCAACTTATTCCAAGTAGTGGACAATACCCTTCATTTGTTTCGAGCATCCAATCCTAAATCACTCGATATCCAAAACAAGGTCCTCACTGCACTTGAAGTATGGGCCGATGCCAACATGCTGGCGTTGGTCATCCGGAATTTGGTAGCCAACGCCATGAAGTTTACCCCCGAAGGAGGCCAAGTCATCGTCAGTGCTCAAGCAATCGAGCACCAGTTCATTCAAGTTGAAGTCAAAGATACTGGAGTAGGAATTACGCCTGATGACCTCCCCAAAATATTTGACCTAGAATCCCATTTTACCAAACCGGGTACTTCTCAGGAAAAAGGTACTGGACTGGGCTTGATGCTATGTAAAGAGTTTATAGAAAAACAACAAGGAAAGATTTGGGTCGATAGCACCCCTCATCAAGGCAGTAGTTTTTTCTTTACCCTTCCAGTTCAATCTCAGGTTCAACCTTGACCCAATGAAGTAGATTGATTATGTGGACATTCATCCTAACTTTGAGAATCATAAATTTAAAACCTTTACAGATCTATTTTTGCAATGGCAACATCTTTACCAATAAGAATTGTTTGGCTTACTGAAAACTACTACCCCAACAAGGGAGGAATGGCCCAATCCTGTGATCGCATTGTCCATCACTTACGTAACGAAGGCTTACTGATAGATGTAATTCACTTTACCAATCGGGTAACGCGCACTAAAATAGATCATGTGCAAAACGGTAAAGACATTGCATTTGCAATGCACCCTGATGTGTCGCATAGTTTAAATCTGGTTTGGGCATTTTTAGAAAATTATCAACAAGAACTAAAACAGCAACAACAGCCTCTCATTACTCACTTTACCGCTTTTGGAGGGTATGTTCCTATTTTGGCGGCTCCTATTTTTGCGGCCTGGCTAGCGGTACCTTATGTAGTATTGTTGAGGGGCAACGATTTTGATACGGGTATTTTCTCCCCTAAAAGACAAGAAATTCTCAAAAATGCTTTATTGAATGCCGCTCGGGTATGTGTGGTAAGCCAAGATAAGTTACACAAAATTCAAAGGCTTTTTACTACCGTAAAAGTGGTACACATTCCCAATGGCATAGACCTTCAAGAATGGCAAATATTATCTTCAGATAGTCAAAAAGCCCAACAATGGCGTCAAACAAAAGTGCAACTGGCCAATCATCAACCCCCCAAAAAGGTGTTGGGCATGTTTGGTCACCTGAAGGCCAAAAAAGGCATTTTGTTTTTTCTGGAAACACTTCAACTTTCGGGTAAACTTTCTCAGGTTCATCTACTTATTATAGGTGATATGACCGACGAGGTGCAACAGTTTCTGGATGAAAATGCCGACCAACTACACTATACACATTATGCTTTTATGGAACGTTTTGCTTTGCTTCCTTTTTATGCAGCTTGCGACATGGTGGCCATTCCTTCTTACTATGATGGCTTGCCTAACGTGATGATGGAAGCAGGTGGGTTGGGGGTGCCTTTTATTGCTGCTCGGGTGGCCGGAATGGCCGATTTTTTACAAGATGTTGAAAACTTGGTAAAACTTTAAAAATGTTATTTTTGTATTTTTTATTT
>CALDJV010000311.1 GCA_937899305.1 uncultured Cytophagaceae bacterium | reverse complement strand
AAACCGACAGTTATTGCGAACGTGTTACTTAAAATCATATAGATAACAAGAAAAGGAGGGTACTCGTCAAGGGTACTGTCCTTTTATTATATATACAAGTTACCTTACCAAAAAGGAGGTAACTGTATCATCCAGCGAGAATCAGGAGACATAGGGGATGCAGGCTGTTTTGAGATCAAAAAACTTGAAATTTGGATCATTTTAAATTCTAAACCTATTACTTTCGTAGTTGCACTGAAGACTTGCCACAATAGGGAATGCTTTTCAGGTGATCTTGGTTGTTTCGAGAAAATACTGCTGATTTATGAATAAATTATTGCCTTACTTGTCCGTTAGCATCTTATCCTTGTTTATTTCTCATCATTGGGTGCTGGCCCAAAATATTCCATTGGGTACTTGGCGTACCCATGCGTCTTATCAGTCAGTAAAAAGCGTGGCCATTGGGGGAGACCGAATATATGCAGCGAGTGACAACGGCTTTTTTTATCTTGATCAAGCCGATCAAACCCTCAACCTACTGTCCAAGGTAAGTGGGTTGAGCGATACCGAAATCAGTGAGATTGCCTACCATGACGCCCAGCAAACGTTGGTCATTGCACATCAAAATGGCAATTTAGATTTGCTTAAAACCAATGAAATTGTCAATATTCCGTTGATCAAAACCAATCAGGCCATCAATACTCCTCGCCAAATCAACCATATATTGATCAATGGCAATGATGCGCTACTATCGCTTGACTTTGGGGTGGTGGTATTGGATGTTTCGCGTGACGAAATAAAAGCAACCTATCAGAATTTAGGCATCAACGGGCGAAGCATTGCCATTCGGAGCGCTGCCATTTCTCAGGATAGTATTTATCTGGCAACCAACAATGGGGTTTACTTTGCGCCTTTCAATGATAATGTAAATCTACAAGATTTTAACAACTGGCAACGGTTTGAAAAATCCAGTGGAATAGACACCTTGGCGTTTGACCACATTGTGCGTTTTCAAAATAAGGTATATGTAGCAAGAGGAAACAATGAACTATACAGGTATGACCATAACCAAACCTGGACACAGGTCGCTTTGCCCGCTCCGGTGGCTCCTGGTACGGGCAACATACGGGATTTGCACGCTTCATCGAGTCAGTTGGCCATTAGTTTAGATGGTCGCATACTGGTATTAGATGCTGCCGATCAGGTGCAAACCATCACTAATACCCGCCTGACCGCCCCTCAGGTAAGTCAATACGATGCCAATGGTGTATTGTGGATAGGGGATGCCACCAATGGTTTGGTCCAAAACACCAACGGAAGTTTTCAATCGTTTTTCCCAAATGGCCCTGCACGGGTTCAAAGCCAATTTTTGGGCAATTTCCAGAATCGTATTGTGGTACCAGCAGGGGGGTACTTGGCCGATGGTACTCCCCAAAATTCCAATGCTGGGTGGTACTTATTCGAGAATGCCCAATGGCAAAACTTCAATGCCTTTGACCCACTCAATTCTCAGGGCATTGCCGATATCAAAGATTTTTCGGTTGCAACATTCAACCGCAATGACCAGAAACTTTACCTGGGTTCTTATCAATCTGGTTTGTATACTTTTGAGAACAATGCACTTACGCAAGTCACGGATGCACCATTGGTCACCAACACCACCGATAACACCACCCGAGTAACGAGTGTTGTGGTTGATTTTGAAGGAAACCTATGGGTCATCAACCCCTCGAATGACATCAACCGACGTTTTTTGCATCAGAGAGATACCCAAGGGAATTGGCAAAGTATCCAGGCACCTTCTGGCATTATTGGGGCTCCCCGCGAAGCCATCACTTCGTTTAGTGGCTATTTGTGGGTGCGCCTTGAACCTTTGGCTGGCAATGGGATTTGGGTATATGATCCTAGCCAAGGCCGTAGTAGGGTGTTGAATGATAGGGTAAACAATGGTAACCTGCCCAGTACGAACATATACAGCATGGTAGAAGACAAAGATGGGCAGATTTGGGTAGGAACCGATCAGGGAGTAGCCGTATTTTTTAGTCCAGGCGATGCATTTCAAACTGCTATAGATGCTACCAAACCTATTTTTGATGGGCAAAACTTACTCCGGGCCGAAACAGTAAACACGATTGCCATAGATGGTGGAAATCGCAAATGGATGGGAACCAATAACGGATTGTGGCTTTTCAACTCAGATGGTACAGAACTAGTAAGTAATTTTACTACCAAAAATAGCCCTTTGCCCTCTGACATTATTTTGGATTTGGCCATTCAACCCCAAACTGGAGAGGTGTTCATCGCTACCGACAAAGGAGTGGTTTCTTATCGTGGTACTGCCACCGAGGGTACCACAACGCACCAAGCTGTCAAAGTATTTCCCAACCCAGTGAGGCCCAATTTTACTGGATTAGTGGGCATTTCGGGATTGGTGGCCAATGCCAGGGTAAAAATTACCGACACTTCGGGCAAACTCATTTACCAGACCCAAGCTCAAGGGGGGACTGTAAGCTGGGATTTACGCGATTATACCGGTTTTCGAGCCAAAACGGGTATCTATCTGGTTTTTAGTACCAATGCTGATGGAACCGAAACCTTGGTAACGAAGATTGCAGTGGTGGAGTAACCATACAGAATGGCATTACAATATTGAATTTGCATCTTTACATTACGGTGCAAAAAGAGGTGAGGGCCCTATTATTCAAGCTTGGCTGATTTAGGAACACGTTCAAAATAAGTGCAACTATCTAACAAATGCTGAAAACAATCAAGGTAGCATCATCTCGAGCCATGGCCTTCAATGCCGTTGGAAAATTACCTTTGGTTTTTGATGCATAATGATTAGTTAACACGTCGGGTTTTTATTTACTCCCATCTTATATTTTGAAACCTTCATCTAATAATTTGAATTTCCCAACAGATAATTCTTAGCAGCTATTGAAAAATTTATAACTTTTAGTAATTTCGGCTTCAAAATCAGAAGTTTTTTTTGGGAAAGAGAATGGCAATGATTAAAATTAAATAATGGTTAGCTCGGGAATTGACTAAAGTTGTAGATTAAGGGGAATTTTTGTCTCTAGGTATGACATTTTTTATTAGCTAACCTTGCAGAAAATTAAATAATCTACTACCAAACCTAATACGAGTAATGAGAGATTTGTCTTACTTTAACTTAATCAAGCTTAAATTAGAGTTAATTTTCTTCGTATTTTAAAGAAAGTTGTAAAAAGAGTAAATTATGGATATACTATATCTGCAAGCCACCAAATATACTCCAGAGGTAAAATTAGATGCAGGGCAGGGGGTTTTTGAGATTTTGGGTAGTATGTACCCTGAATATTGCGAGGAGTTTTTGCAGCCGGTGCTTGCCTGGTTTGGGGTTTACCGAAATAGACCTAATCGTGAAACAAAGGTTTTGATTAAGTTAGAATACATCAACACCGATTGTACACGTACATTATACAACTTGTTTCTTACCCTCAAAAAAATACCCAACACTCGAGTGGTTTGGTTGTATCCTAAAGAAGGAGGTAAAGATATGAAAGAGATGGGTGAAGACTATGCCGAAGATTTAGATCTACCTTTTGAAATAAAGAACATCTAACCATTAAAAACCCTATTTTGGGTCATAAATTACCATTTATTTGCATAAAAATTATTAAATATTGAGTATAACTCAACATGTTCGCCCCCTTCTATTTTATAAAACTGTT
>CALDJV010000310.1 GCA_937899305.1 uncultured Cytophagaceae bacterium | reverse complement strand
GCCAACTTAATGCGCTCTTCATTGACAAAATCTATAGGTGAAATGCCCATTTCATTTTTAAATACCCGGTAAAAGTGAGATTCGCTCATGTGGGCTTCATGGCTGAGTTGCTGAATGGTAAGTGGTTGGTCCAAATGCTTACGAATGTAGCCCAGAATGTGATTCAAACGACTATGATGGTCCGTCTTCTGTTCTTTTGCTCCCTTACTTTGGTCTAAACTTTTACTAAGATTTTCTTTTTGTAGAACTCTTACAATCAGCTCTTTAAGCATAAAATCGGCAAATAAATCCTTAGAAGGATGTTCCTCAGTAAATAAAAACAACAAACGCTGAATGACGCCATAAATGGCAGAGTCGTTGGTAAAATGAAAATTAAAATCAGTAAAGGTCCATACTTGTCCATCTACTCGTGGGCAAGTTTCATTGAGTGATACAATGATTTGACGAATTTTATCTATCGAAACCGCCAGGGCCAGACAACGAGTAGGTTTGTGCATGGCAGCTTCTGGAAAATCAATGAGCATGGGCGTACCAGCGGGTAATATGACCGACTCGCCCGGCAAAAAATCAAAAGGTTTGGTTTGTTCCAGATGCATGATTTTTTTGCCACTAATCATACTGGCCAATATGGGTTGGTTAAATTTCAGCGCAATTTTCTGAGCCCGCTCGTGCGTTTCAAATATGTGCATCTCTGCATTGTTGAGGGTATAACTCGTTTGATTTTCTACGAGGTTTTCCAAGCGTCGCGCATTCAGAAATTTTTGGGGTAACAACATATATTAAGCAACTTTTTGGTGAATGAAGTCAATCTGACTTTTGTTATCTAGAACAATTGAAAATAGGTGTTTGTGAGCATATATACTTGTTATTTTATAAATAATGCTAGGATTGTTCATATGAATGATAGGATAATGCAATTGCTTTGATGTTTTGTTATATAATTTTGAGCTATGCTTACTCACCGAAAATAATTTTGGTAAGTAGTCACTTTGAAAAATATTATTCTAACATCAAAAAGCCTTTCTTTATGAGTGATGTAATGACCGAAACCGGAAACCTGGTTGCCAAGCCAAGTTTTAAAGCTCAATATGAAAATTACATTGGAGGAAAATGGACTCCACCTGTCAAAGGGGAATACTTTGAAAACATTTCACCAGTAGATGGAAACAGCTTTACCAAAATTGCTCGATCTACTGCCGAAGACATAGAGCTCGCCATCGATGCGGCTTGGGCTGCGGCCCCTGAGTGGAATAATAGCCCTGCTGCGCATAGAAGTAACCTGTTATTAAAAATTGCCGATATCATGGAGCAAAACCTTGAAGTATTGGCAAGAGCCGAAACTTGGGACAACGGGAAAGCCGTTCGTGAAACAATGGCGGCTGATTTGCCTCTGGCGGTAGATCATTTCCGCTATTTTGCTGGAGTGATTCGGGCCGAAGAAGGTTCGGTGAGTGAGCTGGATGCTTCCACGGTATCTATGAATGTGCCCGAGCCACTGGGAGTAGTAGCACAAATCATTCCCTGGAACTTCCCCATATTGATGGCGGCTTGGAAAGTAGCGCCTGCTTTGGCTGCAGGTAACTGTGTTGTACTAAAACCAGCCGAGCAAACGCCGGTGGGTATTCTGGTACTGATGGAAATGATAGAAGGCATATTACCTGCGGGAGTGCTCAATATTGTAAATGGGTTTGGGGTAGAAGCAGGAAAGCCCCTGGCCAGCAATAGCCGAATCAATAAAGTGGCTTTTACTGGAGAAACCACTACTGGACAGTTGATCATGCAATATGCTTCTAAGAACATTACCCCAGTTACCTTGGAATTGGGCGGAAAGTCTCCCAATGTGTTTTTTGAAAGCATTATGGAGGCTGACGACGCTTTTTTTGATAAATGTTTGGAAGGGGCAGTGATGTTTGCCCTCAATCAAGGAGAAGTATGTACTTGCCCCTCGCGGATGTTGGTACAAGAGAGTATCTACGATGATTTTATCAAGCGAGTAGTAGAGCGTACCGAGGCCATCAAGTTAGGCCATCCACTAGATCCCACCACAATGATGGGTGCTCAGGCTTCTAATGATCAGTACGAAAAAATCTTAAACTACATCAAGATTGGAGTAGACGAAGGTTGTGAAGTGCTTACCGGCGGAGAGGCGGCTCATAACGATGGCCTTTCAGGGGGATTTTATGTGAAGCCCACGATTTTAAGAGGGAACAACAAAATGCGGGTGTTCCAGGAAGAAATTTTTGGCCCAGTGGTTTGTGTCACTACGTTTAAGGATGAAAAAGAAGCCATTGAGATTGCCAATGATACCTTGTATGGTTTGGGAGCAGGAGTGTGGACACGCGATACCCACCAGGCTTATCAGGTGTCTCGTGCGATACAGGCTGGGCGAGTATGGGTAAATTGCTACCATGCGTATCCTGCGCATGCACCTTTTGGTGGATATAAGAAATCAGGAATTGGTCGCGAAACCCACAAAATGATGTTGAATCATTATCGCCAGACCAAAAATATGCTCATTTCTTACGATAAGAATGCGCTGGGATTTTTCTAGCAAATACCTCAAAGGTGGTAGTCATTGTGGCTAACCACTTTTGTTTTATATTTTATCAAAGGAGGTATTCATGACTGAAAGAGTAGTAGTTACCCAAGAGGCAGCTGAAGTCATTCGTCAACTAAAAGGACAACATGGTGACCTGATGTTTCATCAAAGTGGAGGATGTTGCGATGGATCATCACCAATGTGCTTTCCAATTGATGAGCTGATGTTAGACGACAGCGATGTGTTTTTGGGAGAAATAGAGGAGTGTGCGTTTTATATGTCCAAAGATCAATTTGATTATTGGCAGCACACCCAGTTAATTATCAATGTAACCAAAGGTAGGGGAGCTAGTTTTTCTTTGGAAATCCCCCTTGGATTGCGTTTTATTACTGAATCCAGGGTATACAAAGACGATGAGCTATCAGATTTGCGCCCTATTCTTTTTGGAAAACAGGAAGGGTAAGTGTTTGTTGGATTGCTCAGCAATAAGCAAGTAGGAGTCATTGGGTAAAACCAGTGACTCTTTTTATTTGGGCGTTTTTGGTAAATTTGATTTAAACCAAGGTTGATGGAAGGATAATCATTTAGAAATTAAAATGGTAGCAAGTATTTTAATATCAAGAGGTTGTATTTAGACTCATTGTTTTATCTTTAATGCCTGTTTAAAAACGATTGTTGCCCATGAGTCAATTGCTTACAATATTGAAGATGAAAATGCCTGGTTTGAAGTTGCTTATTATCATCACCTGTCTGGTCATTTTTAACCAAATTACGTACTCCCAAGTTATCAATACTGGGGCATCTATCAAACAAGAGGTAATGAAGGCTTTTGGTGGAGAAGCTGCCATGAAACAAGTCAAAGAATTGACCTATACCCTAGAAAAAGGTAAAATAGGAGGAGCAAAAACTAAAGAAAGGGTGACCATCTATTTTCGAGATGTAGAAGTAAAACAAGTTTTCAGCAAAGAAGGAGTTGCTATCACGAGGCTTTACTCGAATGGAAGGATTTGGGAAAAGAAAAATGGGAATACGGTCGAGCTTCCGAAAGAACAGTCGAAAAAATTGTCAAACTTATTTTTTTACAATTTCATTGGTTTGCTCAAAGATGATCTTGTCAAGTGGAAGTTTATTAAAAGTACCACCTATCGCCAGCAGCCAGTACGTATTGTGAGGGTATCTAACGAACAATATCAACTAGATTTGTTTATTAATCGTCAGGGTGAAATTGTGACTTCTGCTTCCCCCAAAGTTGGACCCTATCTATATTATGCCGATGAGTTTGAGTACAAATCAATAGGAAAGGGGATACGTTTTCCGTTGGTTTTCAAAGTTGCCAAGGATGGGAAATACACTTACAAGGGGAAGTTCAAAGAGGTAGAAGTAGCGCATTAGCGCAGAAGACATTAGCCCGCAAGATGACGAGGTTTTAATTGATCTTTTTTATATTTGTGCCGTTAACAAAAAAGTTTAACAGAAAGTTGGGTTAATTGCGCTATGAGCAACAAAAAAGAGAGAGACATTACCACCGAGCAAAAGATATTAGATGTAGCCACCGAAGTTTTTCAGCAAAAAGGATATGCAGGAGCCCGCATGCAAGACATTGCTGATAAGGCCGAGATCAACCGAGCCATGCTACATTACTACTATCGTAACAAAGAGAAGCTATTTGAGGGTATTTTTCAGAACGCTTTCCAAAAGCTCATTCCCAGTGTCAATGATGTTTTGGACGCCGACCTGCCTTTGTTTGATAAAATTCGCCAACTGGTAGACAGGTATTTGACCTTATTGAGTCAAAATCGGAACTTACCTTTATTTGTGCTCCACGAATTACAGCAAAATCCACAGAAGTTTGTAGAACAGGTATTCAATCACTCGAGTCATCCGAATCTTACTAAGTTTGTGCAGCAAATCCAACAAGAAGTAACAGCAGGCAACATTCGCCCCATTGGTGCTCCACAGTTGTTCCTAAATTTATTATCCCTGTGTATGTTTCCTTTCATTGGTCAACCGGTTTTTCAACAAGTATTTCAAATGAATGACGAACAATACGATGCACTTCTTGAGGCACGTAAGCTAGAAACTGCGGAGTTTATAATCGAAAGCATCCGGTTGAAGTAATATACCCCACCTATTTGAGTTCTGATGATCAATATTACCCGAAATGATTACCACCGATGAAGTAATAGAACGACTCTCGCGGGTATGCCCCGCAAGTTGGCTTGAGGAGCAGGATTCGGACCTTCAGTATATTTTGATCGCCAATATTGGGCGTGAGATCGTTTATGATGCAACTGATCGTCAAAACCTGGAAAATATCTATTTCTTCTACCAGGAATTGGAAGCGATCCTGGAGCAAATTGACCCCATACACAATAACGAACCCTGGAGTTTGATTGGGGCAGGAATGTTTGAAGCCATGTTTTCTACTCAAATGTATCCACGCGATTTCCTGAATCAATTTATGGGGAAGGTCACTTATCGTTTTTGGACCAGTATGATAGAGGGATGGTTTGGGCAAGGAATTCGGTCTTTATCGGCCTATGAGCGCATTATTCACAACCAACAACCTTCTGGTTTGGAGATTACCTGGTTTGATTCAGGAGAATGCATTCGATTGGAAAAAACAGACGAATGGGGGCAAAGACAAACCCACAAGACTTTTCTCAAACACCAACAAGTAGTCAGTGAAGAAATCATCTCTTCAGAAGAAAGCAATCGAATTTTGGGTTTATTTCACCCTTTATTGGCCGAACAGGTACTAGGTGAAATAAACACGCGAAAGCCTTTGGAATCTAGTTACTTGGGGTTTGATAATCCCTACGCCAGCATTCAGCTGAAAGGTGGAGCAGGAGCCCAAAAACTTGTGATTGGCAAACCATTGTTGGAAGTGGTCCCCCAGCGTTATGCGTTGGCTGATGATCAAATCGTATACACTCTGAATAATGCTTGGGAACAAGCAAAGTGTGGATCTTAGGGGATGAAACAAAAATAACTTTCCGAAGTTTAAAAATTGGGATTCAAAACTGTACTCATTTTTTTCACTCAAAATATCTTTATTTTGGACAAGTTTACAGGATTGGTAATCAGTAAACTTTCGGAATAAAATCACGATTCGCTATCATCAACATCCGTTCATTTTTTTCTTCAGCTAAAAAAACGAACCAAAAAAAGCCGCAGCTATAGTACGACTGCCTAAACTTACTCCATTGCGCCTAAACTGCTCAAACATTCCGCCTTCCCGCAAAGATTATCCACACTGCCCAGGCGTCAGTGATCAGTTTTTAACGGCTTCATTACGCAAGTTCTTAACGGCGACGTACTAAGGCTGAAACCGCTGACGCAAGCTATGCCAATTTTTCAAATTGAGTACTTAATTATTTTCTCGTTCCTAAAAGTGTATTGGTGTAGTTTTATCCTGAATGCTAGAGGTTCAGGCATTCCACAAGTGACCGATTTTTTAGTAGATAATCGAGAATTATTTCGAAGTAAAATTTTCTAAAAGTCAAATGGTTTTTAAATGCGCAGAATCGTTGCGTAGTTATTAATTTCAATTTTTAGAAAGGTGATTGAGCGAACAGGAATTTTCAGGAAGGGTATAAAAACAATACAAGGCTAAAGATAATTTCTTAAGCCTTGTACGAAAAGATAATAATAACTATGTGATAGAATTTAAAAATTAAAAAGTGTAATATAATTGGGTAAATCAGTGACCGAAAGTCACCATTTTTGATGATAACACCAAAAAAAACAGGTATACAAAAAGTAAACATGGGGTGAAATTGGCAAAAAAAGCATTGGTTTTACTGAAAAACACCTTGTTTTTTCGGGATAAAACTAATTTTCACCCAATTCCCTGTTTTATTTCAAGGACTTGTTTTGATGTAAGAAATAGACTAGAAATGAACTGAAAAATGGAGTTGCCCATTCATTTTTGTTCCGAAAAGAGAACCACATCAACGTACACCAGAGGCATAACGATTAAAGGGTTGGGCATCCAGCGAGTGAAAAGCGTGGAATTGAGTTTGCCCTTTTTGGATGTTGAAATTAAAATTATACACCTTGGGTTGCCCATTTCCCTTTGCGGTAAATTTGACTTGCTGTTTGCCTTCAGGCAAATGAATTCGGGTATAATGGATGCTATGGGGCAGTGATTGCCAAGCTCGAGTATCGGCTTTTTCGGTGATGGCATTGAATGCACTTAAAATGGCCGCTCCTGCATTTTTGTCTTGTTTGCGTAAAATGTATTCCCCTCCTTTTTTGAGCGCCAAACGAAGTAACGATTTACTGATTTCATAAATCATGCGTTGCTCGAGACTCTTGAAAGCCAGCTTATTGACGTTGGTCACGCGCTCCAAGGGATACGCCTTGCCTTTCCATTGTAGATTGGCTTGATTGTAAAACAATCCCCGAGGAATATATTTTGGAAAGCTTACTCGAATAAATTCCAACTGTTCCAGGCCGCTTTGGTTGTAGTCTTCATCGGAAATAAAGAAAGGGAAGCTCCAACCGTATTCTTCATTGTTGAAGGTAACATTGCCTCCTTCGCCTCGTAAAATGTTAAAATTGATAGACCATTCTGATTTGATCGGTCCCAAACCATTGTGCCAAAGAAAGATCAAATCGCCTCCTCCCTTCGCCAATGGTTGGTATTTTTGCTGAAACATTTTTTCATAGTGTGCTTTTTCCTCCTGAAAACCAATGAGGTGAGCCGCTCTGATGATGTCCTTTTTAAGCTGAGGAGGCACATCGAGCCCAAACATTTGTTTGTATACCCCTTGATATACCTCTACTGCGTTGCGATATGCAATGAAAGCATTGTTGTAGTCGTGGTTGGCCTCGTAGATGATGCCCATCAGGTTGTGGACAAAAGCATCTTTGTGGTATTTGTTGTCCACATTTTTATACTTATCGCCCAGCGCATTGAGCTTGATATTCATTCGCTTGCATTCTACCAGAGCCGCTTCTTTATCACCCAACTTCAAAAAATTAAGCGCTTTGTAATAATGGACCATCAAGTGCTCAAAGTCTTCTCCCCGATACTGAGTTACGGTTGGGTTAATCAGAAAAGAAGCCGCTTGTTTCAGGTAATTTACCTGATAATTTTCGCCAATCAAGTATGCTTTTTCAAAATAAGCATTGCTTTGGGCGTAGTTGCCCATAATGGAATTTACGGTACCCAAGTTGAGGTAATACAACAAACGGTTGTTGCCGCGTGCAGCTCTCTTGTTGTTCAATAATGCTTTTTCGGCTTCCGGTAATTGTCCACTTTCAAAGTTTTTATGAAAAGCATACCGGGTTTGATAATAAGTAAGGCAAGAACTCAGGCTGGTGCTTGCCAACAAGAGCAAAACCAGTGACTTAAACCAATGGGTTGATTTGGGTAATATATATTGATCAAATGAAGAGAATAGTTTCATGGCGTTCAGAGTGGGTTATATGGTCGTAGTGTATAGCAAGCGATACAAGTTCGCGTACTTAGTAAAACGGAAAAAATAAAGTGATCCAAATTTGGTGCAATATCTAGCTGTTATAAGATGAAAAAAATCTTTGCCCTTTCAGTTTAACCAAAGGAACTCCTGAAGTTCCTTACAGGACAAGTTTTTGAAGAAGTATAACGGTTAGAGATTAGACAAATGGATTAGGTTATTGATGTAGTTTTACTCATAAAAAATGAGCAACAACGTATTGTCATTACTCATCTTTAACGGTATGTATATTTGCCAAATGATTCGTTGCCTGGTAGAGTAATGGGCTTAGGAACGTGTCCGCAATAACTGTCCGGTTTGGTTTTATTCCTCTTTGTTATACTTCGTTGTTTTTTTTGCCCGTAGCTACGGCTACGCGCGCAAAAA
>CALDJV010000309.1 GCA_937899305.1 uncultured Cytophagaceae bacterium | reverse complement strand
GCATATGCAGCATATTTTAACATATGCTACATAAGGCCAAAGTCGAGCTTAGGCAAGTTGTAAAATAGAGCAACCTCTCTCAAACGCAAGTAAGATGCGTCTTCTAAATAACGAGCCGAACCACTTGAAGTACGACGTGCTTCACCCTCAGGGGTATCGTAGTCAAAGCTGGTACGTCCCAAATCGGTCAGGAACAAACTTAAGTTCAAGTTGTTGCCACCCTTTTTGTAATGCCACAAAAATGACAGCTCAAAGTTTTTCATAATGCGCATGGTGTTGTTCCAAGACAATTGAAAATCTGGGGTAGCATCTCCAATCGTCACAATGTTTCCATCGGCATCGGTTCCTTTAAATTGAGTAACCGACTGACCTTCCTCGATGTAGAAAGTACCCAAACCAAGACCAAAAGCAGTACCAGGAGGGGCAAATGCGGGTACATCTAAGCGAGTAATTTCGGAACGGTTGAACCAAAAACGGAATTGGGTAGACCAAGCGAAATTGTCACCCACAAAAGGATCACCTCCTAAAGTAAGTTCCACTCCACGGTTTACCAAGTCGGCTGCATCACTAATTTCAGAAGCAAAACCAGAAGAAGAAGGCAAAGAACGCTGAATGAGTAAGTTTTTCACACTACGAGAATAGTAAGTAGCCTCGAAGAAAAAGCGATTGCCCAAAAAGCCAAGGTCTAGACCAGCCTCTACCTCGGTAGCAATTTCGGGCTCCAGGTTGCGGTTACCTCTTACCCCACTAATGGTTGTACCACTCAAACCACCAATGTTTACGTTGTTGAATCCAGTGAACAACGCTCCAAAACGTGGACTACTACCCGTTTGTCCAAAGGCAGCTCTTACTTTTACTTGATTGACAGTTTCTTTGAGTGTCCAGAAATCGAAGTTGGCCAAGTTTACTGCTACTGAAGCTTTAGGAAAAGCATATAATTTATTGGGGTCACCGTTCAAGGTAGATTTATCTAAACGAACTCCCGCAGTTAAAATCACCCGGTTGTTGAAGTTGGCTTCCTGCTGAAAGAAATAACCAAAGTCTTGCTCTCTTCCAAGCGTTTGATCCACAGCTTGGGCTCCTGCTTGCTGAATGTTAAACTGATTGGGTTTTAACTGGGTACCACGAGAAAGTAAGAAGTCTCGGTTGATGTAAATACTGGTAAAACCCAACTGAGAAGTAAGATCGGTGGTTCCCAAGTTTAGATTGAATACAAAAGCACTCTGATAGTTTCCATTGATTACCGTATTGGAACCTTCGCTCAAGAAACCATTCGTGATCCCTCTTTGGGCCTGGTGTTCAGGTGATACAAAGGTAAAAGTTCCATGCTTGTACACATCAACTCCTCCACCTAGATTAAATTGCAACAACATATTGTCACGTTGCAAAAGATTGAATTCCAGGTTCATGCTTTGAATAATCCGGAATACTTCTTCTTTGTTGTACATGGCATCGCGTACAAACAAGGGGTTACCTGAAGCAGTTGGATTATCAGGATACGCTCCTCTTTCGTTGGGAAACAAATTGTTCCAGGGGCGGGTAAATGCCAAGCTATAACCATAACTTAATCCACCTTCGTTTTCGTTTCCAGTAAAGCTTCGATCAGCTACTGAGTTTACAAAATAAGACCCCGAAGTGATTTTTAAGTAATCAGACACTTTGTGGGTCAAGTTCAAACGAAAATTTCTACGACGGTATCCAGTACCTTGGATAATCCCTTCTTCGTTTCGGATAGAAGCACTCGTATAAAAAGTAGTGCGATTGTTTCCTCCGCTGGCACTTAAGTTTGTCTGAAAAATACCTCCTACATTTCCATAGGCTTCTTTTTCATAGTCAAATAAACCTCCTGCATTACGTACTGCGTTCCACTTGGCTACCTCAGCATCGGCAGCAGCTACTCCAGCCGCAGTTGACTCGTCAAAAAAGGCTCTTACCTTGGCTTCTGAGTCATAATTTCTTTGGCCCAATAACTTGATGGCTCGGGCGGTACCTACCAGTTGCTCAAAATTAAATCTGGTTTTTCCAGGGTTTCCTTTCTTGGTAGTAATGATCACTACTCCGGCGTTGGCTCGTGATCCATAGATCGCAGCTGCCGAAGCTCCTTTCAACACTTCTACCCTTTCTATATCGTAAGCAGACAAATCGGCAATACGGTTAGAAGATTGCTCCTCGTTTCCGGCGTTGGCTCCTGAAGCAAAACGAATTCCACTTGGAATCTCACTGTTGTCGAGGTATACACCATCTACAATAAATAATGGTTGGTTTTGCCCCACAATAGAAGAAATCCCTCGCAAACGAATTGCAATTCCTCCTCCAGGTGCTCCCGAAGTTTTTACAATGTTGGCTCCGGTGAGTTTACCATACAATGCTCCATCAAAAGTAGGAGGTGAAGTAACCCCTACCAATTCTTTTGCTGAAATACTCGATACAGCATTGGCCAGGTTAGAACGCTTTACATTAGAAGCCAATCCTGTAACTACAATTTCGTCCAGAAGAGAGTTCTCTTCTTTCAGCGTTATATTAATTTGAGTTTGAGAACCCACAATGACCTCCTGAGTGGTCATTCCAATGAAGCTCACAATGAGCGTGGCATTGTTCGGAACATTCAATGAAAACGTTCCATCGCCTTTGGTAGACGCACCCGTGGTGGTACCTTTCACGATGATAGTGGCGCCTGGTATAGGCTGCCCGTCTTTGTCTACTACCTTACCTGTAATGGCTCTGTTTTGTGCCAAGGCAAGGGTGGTGGTTAGACAAAAAAACATGAATACTAAGAGTAAATTTTTTTTCATGTAATTTGTAGGTTTAAATGGATGTTTTAAAAACAACTGCTGTCAATCAAGCAGAATATTCTTTTATAAAAAACGATTATTAACAAATAATTAACCGTCGTGGCAAATCTAAGGTTTTTTTGCACAAATCAAATGACTTCTTGGTTTTTTATTACCTTTTTAAAACTCCTCTAAATATTTTTTTTTCCTAAAACAACAAAACACTTGTAGTCATAATCCTCTAAAAATGAAGCACTTGCAAAAAACTCTTGAAATAGTGATGATCTTATACGTCCAAAAAGCTTAAAATAACACCCAAAAAAATGGGTAATTCTTACATAGTAATTTTGCAATAATCTATTAACATAAGAGCAGGTCGGTGAGCCATAAGTGAGGTAAGAAGAGGAGAATAATTTTTTTGGGAAAAGATTTAATGATAAATATTTTCCCAGAATTTAATTCTTATAAATCAATGAAGCAGTGGCATTTATTTTACAAAACGATGTCTACCTTCTACTTTACAAAATAATTATCTATTTATTTGAAAATCAGCCCTCTTACTCAATTTCGGAAAGCTTTTAGATTATGCAAAAATTGGCTAAATTGACCGCAATTTCAGATAAAGAAACTGTAAACTTTAAACAAATTATAATTATGAGCTTAGAAGCGACTACTCAAAAAGTGCAGGAAATGGTTGCGGGCGGAGCTGCCCTTGATTCTTCTATCAAATTTGTTTTCAACGAAGGAGTAATCCACTTAGAGGGAAGCAATCTCAGCAACGAAGACAAAGAAGCAGCCTGTACTATTAACATGGAGTTGAGTGATTTTGAAGCTATGATTGCTGGTGACCTCAATCCGATGGAAGCTTTTATGGGTGGCAAAATGCAGTTAGATGGTGACATGAATGTTGCAATGCAACTTTCTTCTCTATTTAATTAAATTAGATTCAGTTAATTAGGGATCAACTATTTAATTAGCAACTAGTAGATTGAGTGAATCAATGGTTGTTACCAACCAGGTTTTACTCATTACAA
>CALDJV010000308.1 GCA_937899305.1 uncultured Cytophagaceae bacterium | reverse complement strand
TGAATTATTTAAGAAACAATTAGATCAATAATACTTTTACCAAGTTTTCAAAATACTAAGTTATTATCAGTGGTATTTATAGGGTTGTTTGCCTTGTATGCCATCACCAAGGTTGTGAAAAACAACCAGGGAAGTCGCTCTTTCAAGACTCAAATAGCTTCGGTAGATACTGCCCAAGTGCAAGCCATTGTGCTTTATCCTCAAATAGAGCAGCAGAAAGAAATCAAGTTTACCCGTAGCAAACAAGGATGGATGGCCCAGCAGGGAAAAGTGCAGGCCGCAGCAGAGAATGGTAAAATTGTAGGTTTGCTGGCTGATTTAAGAAGTGTCAAGCCGCAGCGTTTGGTGGCCAATGATCAATCCAAATGGGCTACTTACCAATTGACCGACTCGCTTTGTACCCGAATAAAACTATTGGGAAGTAAGGGAGAAGAATTGATGACTTTGTTGGTAGGTAAAGCGGGAACAGGAGGGGAGTCTTTTGTTCGCCTGCCCAACGACAATGAAATTTATTCGGTAGGCAACTCCTTGGCAACCAATGCCAACAAGACATTTAGTAACTGGCGAAATCAAGATGTACTTACTTTCATTGACAAGCAGGTAGATAAAATTACATTTACTTACCCAGCAGACAGCAGTTTGACGATTGCAAAGGAAGCCAATGGTTGGATCATAGGAGGGGCTGAAAGCATGCAAGCTGACTCGAGCTTGGTAGCACAGTATTTAAATGGCATTTCGGCCAAGAGGAGCGATCAATTTGTAGATGGCTTTACGCCTCAAAAAGCACCCACTTATATATTGCAATTGTCGGGTAAAGGGTTTGTGGTTGGGGGCAAACTGACTCCTCAGATCATAGTACAGGGATTTGAAGCAAACAATGAGGTATACATTCGTACGAGTTTCAATCCCAACGCTTTATTTGTAGGCAAAGCATCAGGGTTGTTCCAATCCATTTTTAAATCCAGGGCTGATTTTATCAAGAAAGAAATTCCCAAAGAGGGGGAAGAAAAATAAGTATTGTTACATTGTTTCGCTTCGCTTATTGTTTTATGGCCAGTTCCTTCGGTTCCGCTCAGGACTTCGGGTAACGCGAAGCGAAACAATGCAATATTATCGCCTATTACTAAACCAAGCTTTGGTTTTACGAAGCGATATTCATTTGTACCGCTTTGCGTTACTATGGACTATTGACCATCGACTATAGACTAAACAAAACTACGAACTCCTGACTCCTAACTAAAGAACTAATATTTATACACTCTGATAATCCAATAATCTCCAATTCGATTGGCCAAATCAATCCCATCATAGACGACACGCCCTCTGCGGCGACGATTGCGTCGAGACGGCCAGGGGTCTCTCACAATGATTTCTTCAATGGCTGTCCCACTTCGGGTATCCTGATAGCCCACCGCGGTTACTACCACCGCATGTCCACCTTGTGGCCCTTCATATCCGATGATTACTGGGCGATTGGCCTTCATTTCCTTGAGTAATACGTTGGGAGCGGGTGCGTTTTGTCCCCAAAAAGCCTGAACTCGGTACTTTTGTCCACGGTTGTCTACTCCCCATTTGTTCAGGTTGGCCGTAATTACCTCAGGGCTGGCGGTTAAATTAGGGAGTTGTCCATTGCGTTTGGTTCCAAAAGTACGGGCTACGATTTGCTCTTGAGTAACATACACCCCATAATACCTAAGTACCATTTGAATAGAGGCTGCCCAACACCATTGGGTATTGTTTTGAACGGAGGCAGTATAGTTCATCTTCTTGGATGACAAACCAGCGTATTGTAAATCAGCCTGGGGGAAAGCAGACCATGACAATGTAGTCAGGCAGAGAATTAATAAAAGGCGAAATTTTTGTGTCATTTTATTTAAAAGTTTTAACAAGGCATCAACTTGAGACTAAAAGGTGTGACAGTAACCGATATTACATCAAAAATATGATGAACTGAGGTTTCACTGAAGCAACCAAGACCTGGTTGTATTTGTCATGCCTAAAGTAACTACTAAAGGTGATTGACGGTGTTTTTGTGGAAACGAAAATCTAAACTGCATATTTAAAGTTAACACCCATGATAAAATATTACCCAATATTTCTGTTCTTTTTGTTTTCTTGTGGAGGTACCAAAAGCACCGAACAGGACCATACCAAAGATACGATTCCTAAGCAGGATACCGTACAAATTTCCCAAACCGACTCTATCACTGACAAAGACAGCACCGAGAACAGTAAAACAAGCCTCAACAGTTCTTTGGACAGTGTGAAGCACTTCCTGGTGAACGAATGGCAGGTACAGGCAGTACTGGCTCCCGGAAAAGATAATAATGTAATGGATGAACAACAAAAAGAAAAAATGAAAAACTCTTCCATTATATTTCGGGCCGATGGCAGTCAAAGTATGAATGTAGAACTCAAAAATGAGTTGGTAAGCGAAGAGGGGCGTTGGCGGCTGATGAAAGAAGGACAGGAGGTGGCCATGATTTCTCCCGGAGGTAAAGAAAGAATATTTAAAATAGAACAGATTACAAAAGTTGAGCTGAAACTAAGGGCGACGCTGGATCAGTCAGGGATTGTGCTTCGAGCTAAAAATGCTCCACCCATCGGCCCCCTGAAGAAATAATTGAAAAAGTGATTTTTGAATATCGAGGTGGTAGGTTTCCCATTGAGCGTCAATTTTGGGTTGTTTATATCAGTAGGGTGAGCCGATAACAGGAAAGTCACTGGTTTAGAAGGTTTGCATATATCAGGGCGACGAAATTTTTCTAAGCGAGGACACACGCAAAGATAATATTGTTTCTTTTTTGAGCATTATGTGGGGTGTTTTGCTTGTTTTTTAGGCAAAACCGAAAAAAAGCCAGAAAAAAGCCAAATAATTGTTTATTTTATTAGCATAAACTTATATATTTGCTCACATAATAAGCAATACCAACATATTCTTTAACAAATACCTTTAAAGATGAACACGATGAACGAAGCACCTCGCGAAATGGTCTGGAAAGTAGAACCTAAAGCCAAAAAATCAAACCCTACTACCTCGGGCCTCAAAAAAGAAATGAATGACCTCAAGAAGGAGTTCAATAAGTTAAGCCAATTTTTGATTCAAAACTTGGTGGACATGGAAGCTGAGTTGGCGCTCCTAAAACAAGAAAATGAACGATTAAAAAATAAAGTAGACAGTTCAGTCAATACATCGTCTGCCGAACAATTTACTTTTTTACCAAGTACTCAATTGCCTGCGCTCAGTGCTGCGTTATTGATGTAAGACAATATTGGTAAACCGAATTACAAAAAAGCCCTGTCAAAGTGAACACTTGACAGGGCTTTTTTTATAAATAACGTATAGCTGTGGACTATCGACCATCGACAGTGGACCAACTATCACTTTTTATTTCTTGGATTTGAAACCTTTAGGGCGTTTCCAACGAACAGGGGCAGGGGGCTCGGGCTTGGCTTTGAACTCTTGCTTTTTCAATAATTCTAAAGCAGCTTTTACTCCGGCTTCTAGTTGAGGATCCCTACCTTGTAATAATAACTTAGGGTCTTGGATAACCTCAATGTCAGGCGCAACTCCTTCACCTTCTACGGCCCACTTTCCATTGGCATCAAAGAAACCTCCTCGCGGAGCCACCATGCGTCCGCCATCTACAAATCGTGGTGTATCCCAAGTACCTACCAAACCTCCCCAAGTACGCGTACCTACCAAGGGGCCTAGTTTTTTAGCTTTGAACATGTAAGGCAATAAATCCCCTCCAGAACCTGCTCTTTCGTTGATGAGCATCACCTTGGGGCCCCTCCTGCTATAGGAGTAGTCCAGGGACGGTTGTCGTTGGCCTTGCTGTTGAAGTAACCAAATACGGTTCTGGACATCACATCAATCATATAATCAGCGGCTGAACCCCCACCATTGTTACGCTCATCCAAGATGACTCCTTTTTTGTGTTGCTGAGCGAAGTAGTAACGATTGAAAGAGGTGAATCCAGGACCACTGGTATTGGGTAAGTATACATAGGCCAGCTTGCCATTAGACAATTGGTCTACCTTACGACGGTTGCCTTCAACCCAATCTACGGTACGTAGTCTATATTCATTACGAACAGGCACTACATTCACTGTTTTTGGAGCTTGATTGGGATTGGCTGCCACGCTAATTTGAATGGTACGCCCAGCCGTTTGCTCAAACAATTGGTAAGGGTTCATTGGAGCTTTCAAGGGTTGTCCATTCACCGCCATCAAATAATCACCTTCTTTTACTCCCAGGCCAGGGGTTGCCAAAGGTGCGGCAATATTAGGGTTCCAGCTTTCTCCATGATAGATTTTGGCAATCTTATAATAACCTTTGTCTAATACAAAGTCACAACCTAACAGCCCTACTGGTACATAATTTACCCTGGGCATATCACCGCCCGAAACATAAGAGTGTCCAATGGCTACTTCACCACTCAAAATATCTACTACATAATTGAGATCTCTACGGTGACGTACATGCTTGATCCAAGGAGCATACCATTCGTATACCTTTTTCCAAGGCGCACCGTGTACATTGTCTACATATAGGAAATCACGCATGTATCTCCATCCTTCCTTGAATATTTGAGCATACTCCTGGGCAGGATCAACTTTCATTTTGGCATTTATTCTCAAAGGGCGAGTAGTCTTGCGAGGCTTGGCCGCTGTATTGACAATGATCCAACCATTTCTTCTACGGATCAAGGCATGCTTACGGTTAGAAGATACTACCACGTTTTGCACACCTCTGCTGTATACGCTCGCCTTCATTTTCTTGACACTGTACTTGTGCATCGTGACACCCCGCTGGTTGGGAACGGCCTCAAGAACAAACATACTATTTTTGGGACCTGATAATAACGCTATATAGTTACGGGCCCGTAATCGAAGTGCTACAATGCGTCGAGCCAGCCCATCTTCGTCAATTTGAATATTCAGGCCTTTTTTACCTGCTCCTGGTTTTTTACCGCCTTTTTGGCCAGATTTTTTTGCCTCCTCATCGCTTTTGGCCAGGGTAGGGGACTTGTCTTTTTTATTCAATATCAAGCAATACAAGCTACGAGTCACCGAGGGATCGTAAGAGCTCATGTCTAACCAACCCGTTTGCAAACCAAAGTTGGTGCTGGCCAAGAAGTAAAGGTATTTACCGTTGGCATCCCAAACCGGATCAATGGCATCGGCCATACCATCAGTGAGTTGTATTTTTTTACCAGTTTTGATATTGTAGGCAAAAACCGCTTTAAAGTTGCTTTCCAATAAACGAGCATAACAAAGCCACTGACTATCGGGCGACCAAAGTGGGTTCATAGTTCGATTGGGATGTGCATAGCGGTCGGTGTCTACTTTTTTGGCTTTACCACTCGCCAAGTCCACAAACCAAATATTGTAATCGGTATCGGTGTAGGCAATGTATTTGCCGTCAGGCGACCAATCGGGACGGTAATAAAAGGTAGGGTTGGGTAACTTGATGCTTTTTTGTTGTTTTCCCATCTGGTCTGCAATTACCAGTTGATACTCACCGCTTTTATCAGAAAACCAAGCAATGCGATCTCCCTTGGGTGACCATATCGGGTAACGATCGGCGGCTCCTGAATTGTTGCTTAGGTTGCGCCAAGAACCTTCTTTCTTGGGAAAACTAAATATTTCACCACGATACTCGAAGAGGGCTCTTTTTCCATTGGGCGACAAATTTGGATTTCGCAAACCGCGTGCGGTTACGTTTTCCCAGCGCACCCGCGCTCGATTCAAATCTGCATTTACCTCAATGTTCAATTGTTTGCTTTGTCCTGATGCTGGGTTTAGTAAGTGAAGATAGCCACCTTGCTCGTACACAATGGCATCTTTGCAAGCATCCAGGCTTTTTACATCAAATTGAGCGTGTTTGGTAATTTGTTTTTCAGTTTTGGTTTGCGGATCAAACGACCAAATGTTGCTGGCATAGTCTCTCTCAGAAAGATAATACACCTTGTTTTGATACCATATCGGATCCAAGTGTCGTTCCTTATCGCCTTGAGGGGTTCTTATCAGCTTCTGATTATTCAGGTTTAAAATCCAGATAGGCATGGCTTGACCCCCTCGATAGTTTCGCCATTCTGCATCCCAAGACGTAATGGGCACATAAGCCATGTATTTGCCATCAGGCGACATTTCACCATAAGCACCTCGTGGCACTTTTATTTTCTCAGGCATACCACCGCTTCTTTTTACTTTATAAAAAGCGTTTAAGCGGGTAGGACGGGCCTCACGCGTAGAACGAAAGATGACTTCACCACTTGGCGTCCAACCTTGTACTTCATCGGCAGAAGGGTGCCAAGTAAGCCGTTTGGGAACACCTCCTTTGGCTGGAATAATGTAGACATCGGTATTGCCGTCGTATTGCCCTGAGAAAGCGATCCATTGTTCGTCAGGAGAAAAATGAGGTCTGGATTCGTATCCTTCGTGACTGGTCAGGCGAGTTGCTTGGCCACCATTGCGGTTTACCTTCCATAAATCATTGGCATACACAAATACAATGTGGCTCGCCGAAATCGTGGGTTGTCTTAGTAGTTGAGTGCCTTGACTCCGTAGCAAACCAGGGAGAAAAAGCAAACTCAAACAAATGAATGATTGTATTGATTTTCGCATAATAAATACTTTGAGTTTGAAGAAAGCATATTTATAAGCTTCAAGGCTATATTAAAGCATCAGAAATTGGATTCCAAAGATTTTAGCAGTGTTATTATTTTTTTAGCAAAACTCTGTAGGAATCATACCTGAAATGCAGAAGAGGGGCAAAACGGCTAGCCAAAGTAATGAGCATACGTGCTCATCATATAAACAATGTGATTGCCAGTAATATGAGCAAAACCCGACGAACGCCGATTTTCACCAAGGATCAACGCCATCATTCGTCGATTATTGACCGATACCACCAGAAAGGAGAGATTTTGCCCAATCAGGGGGTTCTGTGCATATACCATAGTTTCAGTTAATTTTGAAAAAATCGACAAATCGATCATTTATGGTAATCTGCGCCAATTTTTAGATTTTAAATAATTCAAGCTAAATTTATAAGCAAATAAAAATTACGTCTTTAAGTCAAAGTTGTATTTGTTTTAGACGTAATTTTTATTGCGTAAACTCTGAGTAAACCCACTATCTATTGTTCTTTGTCTGATATCTTTTGGTTTCTAGACCTGTATTAAGGTAATCTAATTGTATTTTACATGAAATTCACCCATTCTGGCTAATCTTTCCCATTGTGTTATTAGTCCGTCCTTCATAAAAACTTATATATAGCTTACTCGATTGCTCATGTTTCATTCTCTTTCTTCTCTTTCCTTCATCAGGCACCCATTTAGGCCAAAACAACCATATTCGCTTGGGAAAATCATATTCTAGTGTCAGATAACCAGACATGATGACTATAATTCACCCTCTTTGTGTATAAAACGCATGTTATTTCTATACCTCTACCCTTTCTTTAAAATTACAAATTACTGAAAATCAGCATTTTAAAATCAACTCCATTCCATATTACCAAAGAAAAGCATACAAGTATGATTTGCTATAAAAAATGAAAATATAGGCGTTCATCTGCTAAAACGAACGCTTCACCGAATAGCACAAACACTAAGTGACAATTCAAAGTCTTTAAAGCCTGAGAACTCGTGATAACTTTTCTTTACACCAAAAAAATAATTATGA
>CALDJV010000307.1 GCA_937899305.1 uncultured Cytophagaceae bacterium | reverse complement strand
CTTAGACATGATTTCGTTTGTGCCTCAATATGAGTTTCAGAAAGACAAAAAAGCCTTTAACAAACCACCCACTTACAACGAAACTCCTCAGGGATTTGAAATCAAGAAGAACATTCATATCAAATATCAACAACCTAACCAGTTGAACCAAATCATTGCGGTTTGTTCGAAGGCTGGCATATACGATTTGGTAAAGGTGGATTATTTTTCTGAAAACCTGAGTAAAATCAAAAATACCCTACGAGACAAAGTCATCGCTCAATTCAAAAAAAAGCTCAACAATTACCAACAACTACTGGGGGTAGATTTAGACTTGCAAAATTACCAAAGACAGCTTGCCGATGGTTTTAAAATCGTGTATCCAGTTGAAATGTACCATAGCTACCAAGCCTACTCTAGTGCTCCATTGTATGTACCAAGTAGTAACCAAGTAAACCGCGTACGCAAAACCACGACCAAATATTACCAACCCATCATCGATAAAGAATTTGATGTGGTCATTCATCCAGTCGTTCACGAACCTGTCATCCAGGTGATGTACCAGTTGAGGCTCACTCTGAAGAAAAAAACCTAAGGTTAAAGTCTTCTACAACAAACAATTCCAATACTAAATATCAATCATTTTTGAACCAAACATCAAGTAGTAAAGCACCACAGTTACAGCCATCCTCTGGAAAGGCTCCTACTGCTTTTGCTACCCATCAATTATTATCTTATGAAAACGCTTTTTACCTCTTTATTCGTTGTTATCGCTTGTTTGGCAATTAACTTTCAAGGTGTTGCCCAGCAAGGTTATTCTTCGGCTTCGCACGCCATGATGAAACAACGTGCCAATGGTTTAATTGTACCCAAGCCTGCTGAAATCGTGCCCGAGGAGTTGTTCAATTACCACACCCACGACCTCAAAAAACCAAGGCGAAAATACAACGTAGGCTTGGATTTGCGTTGGGGAAATCCTAATCTTAGTAGTGGCCAAAACGAAGCAGTATTGCAAATTGGTTTTACCACACGACAAAGCAGTAAATTTATTGACAATACCCCTTTGAACATTTGTCTGGTGATCGACAGAAGTGGTTCTATGTCGGGCCCTCGCATTGCCCACGCGCGCCAAAGTGCATTGGCGTTGTTGAGTAAGTTGCGCCCTCAAGACAAAATATCCATTGTTACTTTTGACCATGCAGTAGACGTATTGCTACAGCACGAGCCTGCGGCCAATAAAACCAAGATCAGTCAGGTCATCCGATCTATCGAAACCAGGGGCAGTACCGATCTCAATCGAGGCTTGATCAAGGGATACGAACTCATCGCTCAAAACTATCAGGAAAACGCCAACAACAAGGTGCTGATGTTGACCGATATGCTTACCAATACTGGCCAGGTGGACATAGAAAGCATTGTCAAAAATGCCCACAACTACAGTAATCGTCATCAAATTGGCATTACCATGGTGGCCATTGGGGTACAAGTAAACGATGCTCTGGGGCGCCAAATCGCCAAAAGTGGCCAGCATAGCTTTCATTATGTAAACGATTCGGAAGACATTAAAAAGATTTTTGTAGACGAAGTGGAGAGCATTTTCTCCAAAATTGCCAAAGATGTAAAGCTTGAAATTGAGTTTGACCGCAACTTGAAACTGAGTGAATTTTATGGGTATGCTCCTCGAATCCGTTCCCAAAAGATAACTCTCCACCTCAATAATATGAATGCAGGGCTTACCCAAGTCGTACTGGCCAAATTTAAGGCACGCATTCTCAAACAAATGGGACGGGTGGATGTCCGACTGACCTATTTTGATGTAGAGAAGAAAAAAAGGGTTTCTCAACGGCAATTCATATTCCTGAATTATCAGGCCAATGCCTCTAATGACTTACTACGAAACGCTGAAGTGAGAAAATGCATCTCGATTGCCGAAATGGCCAAATGCCTCAAGCAAATGGCCATCGTGTTGGACAAATCTACTCCTCAAAAAGCCGATTACGTCCGGGTAAAAGACATGTTGGACATTCAGATTGGAGAAATCAAAAAGCGATACCAGCGAACCCAAGACCAAGATGTAAAGCGGGTGCTAAAGATGCTAGAAAATTACGCCAATGCGGTGCGCCCAATGGCTAAATAGTGCTGTTTTCTTTAGTCGATAGTCCACTAATTGAATGAAAAATGTAAAACGTAAAATGAAAAGTGATACGTCGCTTCACGCAACCATTTAGCAATACAACAATGAGCCGAAGGCGGAGCAACAAAAGTTATCATATTTGCGAAAATAAGAATCCAATGATTGCTTCGCGCAACAATTTAACAATGAGCATAGCGGAACAATAGAACAATGTAACCATTTAAAAACCAATCATAACAAATTCATAAAAATGAAATACATCAACACTCCATTGCTATTCATTTTAGTAATGGTTAGTCAATTATCACTTGCCCAAGTAGGCGGAAATCAGGTGTATCAAACCAACCAGCGTCCTTCCAGGAACTACGCATTACATCAGGCAATCAACAACCAGACGATCAAAACTACTGAATCTGACCTTACGATAGAGGCCAGTGTGTTACTCAACAAAAAAGCCGACTATTATTTGCTCACCCTTGGAACCAAGGCTTACAATAAAACCGTGATTCAATGTAATCAAAACCTCAATAGGCGAATCACTGCTTTTAAAAAGGATTTGTCAAGAAAGGGCATTAAAAAGCATGATGTTTATGTAGATTTTATTTCGCAAATCAAGGTCTATGACCACAAGATAGAACGCAATCACATCATTGAGTTTTTTGATGGTTTTGAGATAAGAAAGAACATCATTATCAAACTCCAAAAACTTGATCTGGTGGACAAAATCATAGAACTGGCCTCGAAACAGAACTTCTTTGATGTCGTCAAACTGGATTACCACAATCGGGAGGTGGACAAAATTTATGATCAACTTTTCGAAGATGCCGTCGCAATCATTGGCAAAAAGAAGCGCAGGTTCTTGAAAAATAGTCGGATAGGCCTCAAGGAGAATTACCGGATTTTGAGTGTTAATCTGGCCAAATACCTCCCCAAAAACATGTACAGTGGGTACAACGAAGCATTTGAGTCTTCTACCGTCAATACTACTTACTACTCGGGCAATTATGTAAAAAAAGCAGTAAGAAAAGAGAAAACTTTTTATTACGAAGGAATTGAAAATACCCTGGTGGCCGATAAGGTAATCGACAACATATCGCCGGTGGTGGGTATCCAATACGTGATGACGGTCAAAGTAAGATTTGGCTTGAGTCGATAAAACCAATGATACTAAAAATTTAGTAACACTATGAATTCAGAACAACTGTTGTAGTGATCAAACGCCGGGTGAAGTGACTTTGCCCGGTATTTTTTATGCCGCTACTATACTACTCTTCAGGCTTATCCAGTATTTTTTTGGTTTTGTTGCTCCATTGGGTCACTTCATTGTAGTATGATCTATTGTTTATAATCATCAACTAATTCTACCATGAAAACAAAAACAACTCTATCAAACGTCTGTTTCTACTCACTGTTACTTATTACTCTATTCATAAATCACGGTTTTGCTCAAGGGACATCACAAGCAAAGCTTGAGTTGCCCAAACTTAATTTTAACCTCCAACCTAAAATTGCGTGCGTTAATTTTTCACAAGAAAATACGACACAAGCCAATCATTTAGCCAAGCGTTTTTATCAAATTATTAAGGCCAAATTTGACTCTGTGGGCAAATCGAAACAATCTCATGTTTATACGATTGATCCCAGCAAAAAGGCCCACTTTACTTGTCAGATAGTGATAAGCCAAGGATGTTATAAATTCTGTAAACAATTGTCTCAAGACAAAGATAAAGTCTACCTTTATACACAAATAGTCAATAATGCAACTCAAGACACCGTCTCCTACTCAAGTTTCAATTTACGCACCTTAGATCAAGTTACCAACAAACGAATGCATCGGTTAACTCGCCTATTGTCTCGTATTCTTTTCTATGAATTTAAGGATATGAGCATTGTCACCAACCAAGTGGTCAATCCTGACAATCGACCTAGCCCCGAAAATAAAGGCAATTTGGTTATCCCGAATTATTTTTCGGCTAATCGACCCGAGTTGCAACCTTTGGCCAAAAAAATCACCCATTTGGTTAATAATAGCTTGGTTAAAAGCAAAATAACGGCCCAAAAAACCTGGCATGTCCGCCAAAGTTTTACCTATCGATTCAATTACTATCCCACCTATCGCTTGCCCGATCAAACTTACAAGCCAGGGTTCAATGACCATCTATTACAAGGAGAATTGTCTCAGAAAGATGAGCAACATTTAGTATTGTATTTGAATTTTACTGGACGAAACCTCAAATTCAAATCTGATGAATCAAATACTACTCAGAAGATTGTATTCAAAAAGGCGCCCATCGAAAACAACGATTACAGCGAACTGATTTATAAAATTCGCAAATACTTCAAATCGTTTGTCTTGTCGAATTATGAGTAATCTCATCCTACTCTTCAGCTTTATCCATTATTTTTTGGTTTTGTTGCTCCACTGAGTCACTTCATTTTAGTATGGTTTATTATAAGTAATAAACCATACTAAAAAATCTATCATGAAGACTATTTTTTTAAACATTGGCCTTGGTGCCATCCTACTCCTTGTTTTATTCGTTCATCCAGGTTTTGCTCAGGGCCCTCGCCAAGCGCCCCTCACTTTACCCAAATTCAACATTACCCTCAAACCCCAAATTAAGTGCGTCAATTTTTCCAAGGAAGACTATCCAGTGGCTACTGAAATTGCCCAACGCTTTAATCGTTTTTTTCAAGCCAAGTTCGATTCGGTGAGTCGCCTCAACAATTTATTTTATACCATAGATCCCACCAAAAAATCGGACTTTCAGTTTGAAGCCATCTTGGACCACTTTGGTCAATCATTTGCTACTTTGCGAATCACCTTGGTCGATCAGGCCACTCAAAATCCTTTAACAAATTATTCTAGCTCTTTGGGTAAAAAAAATGATTTTGATCAACGACAATTTCAAAATATTGCCAACCTGATGTCTTCATTATTTTTTAGTCATATCAATACTTCCATTACGGTTACCGATCGAGTAATCAACCCAGACAATAAGCAACGTTTTCCCCAGCAACAACCCTTGATCATTCCTAGCTATTTTACCGCTGAACAGCCCCAATTACAGGCATTGGCAAAGAAAATGACCCATATAGCCAATAATACCATCACACAAATGCAAACTCTTAAAATACAGAAGGTGTGGCAAACCAAGGAACATCGCGTTTATGAATTCAATTACTACCCCAACTATCGTCTATCTTCTAAAGTAGCCTATACTCCTCAACCGGGCAACCATGTCATTACAGGTACGCTCTCTCAAAAAGATGACCAACACTTGGTGTTGACCCTCGATCTTAAAGGAGAAGACCTACAAACTAAATTGTATGACAGCTCGGTAAAACAAGACATTGTATTCAGCAAAGACTTGATTGACCGGGGTATTTATAGCGAAATGGTGCATAAAATTCAGCAAAATTTCAGCCTGCTTGTGCTCAGCAACTATCGTTAGCTTTTGAATATCTCCTATTTTTTAGTATAAAAATACTATTTACCGGAAATTCGTTAGGCAAATCAAGTTTAGTAACGCATTCGCAATAACTGTCTGATTTAGTTTTATCCCTCTTCGCTACACTTCGTTCCTTTTATTGCCCGTAGCCCTGCTACGAGCGCAAAAAGCGCCTTGTTTAGCTTTGAGTAATTTCACTAAAACCTCGACACTTATTTTGAAAGCGTTACTTAATTTATTAATATTCGTAGTTGATTATTTGGTATTACAAGTGGATTAACAAAACTTTCTTCTTGTAGTACCAAATCTTTCCAACAAAACCAATTGTTTAAACTGATTTGACGTCTGTACCATGGAGCAAAAGACTGTACTCGATTATTTCTACGATAAAGAAAAAAATCTCGCTGATCGTCCCTTTTTACGGCAGCCCTTTGGAGACCGCTGGGAAGTGTATACTTGGGGAGAAACTGCCCAAATGGTAAGAAAATTGGCCGCAGGGCTACGATCACTGGAATTGCCTCCCAAAAGTAATATTGGATTGGTATCTAAAAATTGCCGGGAATGGATCATCGCTGATTTGGCCATTGTATTGGCAGGCTATGTATCGGTACCTCTGTACGCCACCCTTACCGGCGAACAAATCAAGGAAGTATTAGAAATTGGCGAAGTAAAGGCTTTGTTTGTAGGCAAAATAGAGGTTTGGGAAGACATGAAGAAAGGAGTCCCTCAGGATATGCCTATCATTGCGTTTCCTCACTACAAAGGCAACTCTAAAGTAACCGAGGGTGAACAATGGAATGCGTTCCTGGACAAGTTTGAGCCTATGACCGAAAACCCTCGCCCCGACCTGGAAGATTTATGGACCATCGTGTTTACCTCGGGTACCACGGGTACCCCCAAAGGGGTCATGCTCAAGCACAAAGTAGTGGCTAGTCTGAATCGCAACATCGAGGAAGAAAATAACCTCAAAGTATCGATGAATGGGGACAATCGTTTTTTCTCTTTTTTGCCCTTGAATCACATCGCCGAACATGCTGTGGTAGAGTTGGTTTGTATCTTTCACGGAGGAGAAATTTCGTTTGCTGAATCTTTGGAAACTTTTGCTAAAAACCTGCAAGATACCCGCCCTACGGTATTTTTTGCGGTTCCTCGCATCTGGACCAAGTTTCAGTTGGGTATTTTGGAAAAAATGCCTCAGAAACGGCTCAGTCTATTGTTGAGTCTACCCATTATTTCGGGGCTGGTAAAGAAAAAAATCAAAAAAGGATTGGGGCTGGACCAAACCCGGATTTGTGTATCGGGGGCAGCTCCTATTGGCCAAACGCTGAAGGAATGGTATCGTAAACTAGATATTTCTATTTCGGAAGGCTATGCCATGACCGAAAATTGTGCGGTATGTACTTTCTTGCCTGGAGATGTAGATCGCCCCGGATCAGTTGGGAAAGCCAGCTTGGGGGTAGCGCTTAAGATAGACGAAGATACTGGAGAAGTATGCATGAAAGCGGGTTTTGTAATGAGTGGTTACTACAATGCTCCTGACAAAACCAATGAAATGTTACGCAATGGTTGGTTGCATACGGGGGACCAGGGCTGGATCAACGATGAAGGATATTTGTACCTCACCGGAAGGGTGAAAGATACTTTTAAAACCTCTAAGGGGATTTACATTGTTCCGGCACCTATGGAGTGGATATACGATGCCAATACTGATATTGAACAAGTATGTATTTTGGGACTGGGCATGCCTCAACCAATGGCGGTGGTAGCCTTGTCGGAATTGGGCAAGATGAAATCTAAAGAAGACCTCAAAGCAAGCCTGAAGGAAACTTTGGCCAAGGCCAACGAAGGGATCAAAAACGACCAAAAGGTATCGACCATTATTGTGGCTAAAGAACCCTTTAGTGTAGAAAATGGCTTGCTCACTCCTACCCTCAAGGTAAAACGCAACATGATGAACATTGTGTATTCCGATAAATTGTTGGCGTGGCACCAAAGCTCTGAAAAAGTGATTTGGGAAGCATAACAGTTGGTAAGGTTTGGCTTTTGGCCTAAGGGATATTACTTTCGTTTTTCATATTCATTTGGGCCAAGGCTTACTAAGGGATGAAACAAAAATAAGTTTCCCAATTTATGTTTCTAATTTGTAT
>CALDJV010000306.1 GCA_937899305.1 uncultured Cytophagaceae bacterium | reverse complement strand
AATAATTCACAGTATTTGGCGAACATGTTATATGGAAGAGAAAAAATTTTCGGATAAGGTCAATCAGTATTTTTATCTGTTTTTCAGTGATCGTTTCAGAGTAACTCACCATGTGTTGTTTTGGATTGCATATGTGGTGTTTCACCCCATATTTTTGTTTTCTTTAGACAACTTCATTCGTAGTTTTTCGGAGTCGACTACTCCTAGTACCGAGCTTATTTGGTTGCTGTTGCACTTGTTTATAGATGTGGTCATGGTGTACACCAATTTGTACGTACTCATTCCGGCCTTCTTGCAAAAAGGTCGGGTAGTTCAGTACTTGCTTTTCTCGGCATTGTTTATTGGCATCAACGACACCACCATTTATTTGGCTTCTTGGCTGGATTTGACCCACGAAAGCGATATCAATTTTGTAACTCATTCCAATACCGCTTATTATATCATCAATATTTTATTTCTGGGCACAGCAGTATCGCTTAAGTTTTTTAAAATCTGGCTCAAAAATCAACGAGAAATTCGTCAGTTGGAGCACTCTAACTTAGTGACTGAATTGGATTTCCTCAAAACTCAGATCAATCCTCATTTCTTATTCAACACATTGAACAACATCTACGTGCTTACGCGCATTGATGCCGAAAGGGCCTCCAAAAGCTTGTTGATGCTTTCGGATTTGATGCGTTACCAACTGTATGATTGCTCTAAAGAGCAGGTCGCCTTGAAGGATGAAATTACCTACATTCATAATTTGCTTGATCTTGAGAAAATCAGAAAAAGTAACGCCAAAATAGATTTCAAAGTCAATGGAAAAGTGAACGGACAAATGCTTTCTCCGTTTATTTTTGTACCTTTCGTTGAAAATGCCGTCAAACATGGGCTCAATGTGGCCTCGGATCCCTTTATTGATATTGAGATGAATATCCATAAAGACAATCAAGAACTTGATTTTGTGATTGTAAATTCCAAGAGACCACAGCCACCAAATCAGCCCAAAGACCCTAACAGCGGCATTGGCTTGGTCAATGTGCAACGTCGTCTGGAGCTTTTGTATCCAGGGCAGCACCAGTTGAACATCCAGAATGACAGTACCGAATTTAAAGTGGCTTTAAATCTAAAATTATGAAGTGTATTATAGTAGACGACGAACCGCTCGCCAGAGAGGGTATGAAACTCAACGTGCAGGAATTGCCTTCACTAGAGTTGGTAGGGACATTTGAAAACGCCATGCAGGCCAATGACTTTTTGTCTAAAAATGAAGTGGATCTCATGTTCCTGGACATTCAAATGCCGGAAGTAACCGGACTGGATTTCCTCAAAACCCTGAACTTGTCTAAACCACCCTTTGTAATTTTAACGACGGCTTACCCTCAGTTTGCTCTGGAAGGATACGCCCTCGATGTCATTGATTATTTGGTCAAACCCATCTCGATGGATCGTTTTATCAAGGCGGTCAATAAGGTAGATTATTATTACAAGCTACGAGAACAAGCTGCCAACGAAACTCCAGCTCCTCCCCCGGCTCCAAAAACGCCAACCAATGATTCTCCGGTAGGTTCTGACAATGCCGATGTGGAAGATTATATTTTCATCCGGGCCGATCGTAAATACATGAAGGTGTTTTTTAGGGAAATCAACTACGTAGAGGGGCTCAAAGATTATGTGATTGTATATACTGATCATCAGAAGATCGTGACCGCCATGAATATCAAGACCATTGAAGGACAATTGCCTTCTAATATCTTTGTGCGGGTAAGCAAGTCTTACATCATTAATTTGCAGCACATCAAGGCAGTAGACAATAACTTTGTGATGATCAAGGACAAAGAGATTCCAATTGGCAAGGCCTTCAAGGATAATTTCTTGAACAATGTAGTAAACAAGCGTTTGTTGAAACGATAAAATAGCTTATCTAAGATATTAAAGCCCAAAACAACTCAGTTTTGGGCTTTTTTGCTTTAGGACCTTGATAGTTTAAAACACAAAAAGACTTCATCTTTCTCTTTACAATAAGAGTAAATACTCTAAATGCATTTCATTCAAGTTAAAAGCATAAAAACAGCTTTACCCTATCCAGTTACCGCAGCATCGATGGCCTGCAATACCAATAACGAAGCAGGTACCACGTTTTTCAATGCATCTGAATAGTCGCTGTGGTTAACATATGCTACATTGTCTAAAGCATATTGCATTTTATCAGCATAAGCTTCATTCAAAGACTTATAACCAGCCAATGTCATTACATTACCATTCTTGATTTGAACAATATTACCGTAGGTGTCATAGCAGATGACGCCCGAAGAAGGCGATTCGTAGGTATCGGTGGAGGCATTGTAGTCATCGCCATCGGGGGCACTATGAATGTCAATACATCCTTGAATAGAAAAAATGTCTCCAGTAGGCCCAAATACTACGTGTAGCACCAAATGATCATCGACGTGGGTGTCTCGAATTGCATCAATTTTTACCGAAGACAGGAAACCTGCTTTAGCATAAAAAGGGGTATTGTCGGGATAATAAGACCGGTAAGAACTCTCATTATCGGTAAACATGACATAAGGATTGTGCTTGTCTCCGTGCCAATTGTCCCCCATTCGGTCCAAAAAGGTAGATTCATTGAAAGTAAGAAAACCTGGACTGGCCCCAAAACGCTCTTCGTTGTAAGCCAACACCAAGCGAGCAATGCCGTGGGATACGATGGCCGAAAAGTTGGTTGTACCTCCATCGTCGCTGAGGCCATACAAAAAATTGATCACATCGTTGAGATGGTCTATGCAAAATGTAATGGCTTTGGCTGCCATGTCAATCAAGTCGTTGGTTTCGGGTAATAGCTCAAACAAAGCACCATCACTGACAACCAATTCGGCCCCATCCAGCAATACTTTGAGCTCATCAGCAATGACATCTACCGCCAAATCGGCTATCTTGATGGCCCAGGGAGGCACATTGTAAGCACCCGAACTCATGTCATAATCTACCGAAATCTGATCCACAAACTTGCTGTAGGTATCCATACTAAAGGTGATGGTCGCTTTATCGCTGCCTCCCATTGTGTTGTAGTGGTCTACATTCATGACAAACTTCACTACTTCGCCCGTTTGGGTAATGCTGGGATCGTAAACACAGTATTCTGCATCTTGGGCATAAAACCGAGATTTGTGTTCACTTTTTTGGTCATCAACGTTGTCTACGGGATACAAATTATGCAAGTTACCAATGATGGTATTGATGTTTACCGGGGCATAGTCAAATAATTGAAGGCTCTCGATATTGTTATTCATATCGATGCCATTCAAGTCTTTTAGGCTATTCAAGGTGGTATTGGGACCTACCAAATAGCTGGAGCCTTCGTAGCCCACCCGTGAGTAGATAAACAACCAAGCCTGGCTTCCAGTTTTCAACGAACTAATGGAATCATCCATTTCGTAGCGACTTCCACTTTTGATGTCCCCATCTATACTCCAGTGATAGTCCGACAAATCATAATAGCTGGATTTATTCTCAAACTTTCTATAACCTCCATCTTCCTGATTTCCGTTTTCCCAAAATTCTACGAAGCAATTAGACATAATTTTTCAAATGTTTAAATGTGATAGATTGATATACAAGGATTCTATCGCCGAATATCATGCGTTTTTTCGGGAGTCAATTAGAATCTTTAATGAGGATCAAAATTGGCCAGATTTCCGGCCAAATGGATGGGTAAAAATACCGATTTGGTCAAAACCAGTATTTGTTGCAGATGAGAAAAATAGGGTATAGATTTTACGTAGTGCAATGTACACAACTGAGCCTCTATGCCCACTCAATATTGCAATAAGGCAACCAAGCAGCAATTATGTTCCGCTGTTCTTCATTTTCACTCAGTGGGTTCCCCGATAAATTTAAATCTTTTAATTGGGTAAGTTGGCCAATTTCAACAGGCAATCGTGTCAACTGGTTATTTTTTAAATCCAACGTTTGTAACTGGGTAAGCTGGCTGATTTCGGGAGGTAATTCACTGAGCTGATTTTTTCCTAAATCTAAATCTTGCAACTCAGTAAGTAGACCGATCTTAGAAGATAATTCTGCAATTTGATTTTCTTCCAAATTCAATCCTTCCAACTGGGTAAGTAGGACAATTTCAGAGGGAAACACGGTAAATTGATTGCCTTCTAAACTTAACCATTGTAACTCGGTAAGCTGGGCGATTTCAGCAGGTAATTCTGTAAGTTGATTATCGTTTAAACCTAACTCCTCCAACTTGGTAAATTGGCCGATTTCAGGAGATAGTTCCGTAATTTCATTAAATCCCAATTCTAATACTCGTAACTGGGTAAGGGGAATGATCTCAGGAGGGAGTTCTACAAACTCATTAACTGCCAAGTCTAATTTTTGCAAATGGATAAGACCACCAATTTCGGAAGGAAGGCTACCGAGTTCGTTATTTTTCAAATTTAACTCTTCTAAATCGCTAAGATGAGCAATTTCAGGAGAAAGCCAGCTAGCATAGTTATCTTCAAAATTTAATACCTTTAACTGGGTAAGATAGGTGATTTCGGAAGGCAACCTCCTCAAGTCTAAGTTCCTAAGATGAAGTACTGGCTCATTAAAAAACACTAGATGTACTGCTTTCAGCCTACGAATACGCCTATTAAAAAACACTTGATAGAGCTGTCGATAATTTTTTAGCAAAAAAGTAATTTCTGGAGTCGGGTTACTGTAATGAATTTTTAAGCCCAAGGCTACCAAACTCTCGTCATTTGAACGTAGTAGACGAAATAAATTTTGACCAGTCTTTGATTGGGGTAATTGCATTTATCATTTATTTAAATGGAGCAAAAATATCATAAAATCATTTTACATCAAAGTCATAAATGGCTCTACCACAAACCTTAAAGACAGGTTATTTCTAGATTTTGATCATTCCATGAGCACATGTGTAGAAGTAATGGTAGCGCTTTCACCGTCTAACCATAGTAATATCCCACCTAAATCGATACTGAGCAATCCTTGGCTTTGGCCAAAAACTTTTATTGTTGTTTCTTTCATTTTTAGTTAATTTGAGTTGTTAAACTCAAACCTACTCATGAAGCATTACCAACTGAAACACGCGTTGTTTTTTACCATTGTATGCCATCTATGCTTGTACTCACTTACTTTGGCACAGTCTGCCAAATTGGGTGAATTATACACCAAAAAAAATGAATATGTCCAACAAAAGGATTTTAAGAATGCCCTGATTTGGGGAAAAAAAATGCTGGATCAAGCCAAAAAAGAATTTGGCACTGAAGCCAGTCTTTATGCAAATTACGCCAATGATATGGGGCAGTTGTATTTTATGACCCAACAATACAACAAGGCCTTGGCACTCTTTCAACAAGCAGCTAAAGTGTATGAAGTTCAAATGGGTAAAAACCATCTTTACTATGGCGTGGCCATTAATACCATCGCCAATGTGTATTACGAACAAAAAAAATACCTCCAAGCATTGACTCACTACCGCGATGCCGCGAATGTTTATAAAAGCCAATTAGGAAATGAGCACCAATATTATACTATAGCTCGAGATCGCCTTTTGGAGATTTACCTTACCACTAAAAAGTATGTTGAAGCAGAGCCATTCATGGAAGAAAAACTCCCCTGGATAGAAAAACAATTGGGTGGACAACACGATAATTACGCTTATGCACTAGGCGAAATGGCACAGGTTTATCAACATAATCAAAAATACCCAAAGGCCATTCAACGATTCCGTCAGGCGATTGAGATCTATGAACAGAACAAAAGTTATGAAAACCAAGCAGCTACTATCAGTAATCTGGCCCTGCTATATAATCAACAAAAACGCTATCCCAAGGCCATTAAAAGTCTTGAGCAAGCGCTGAATATTCTTGAAAATAAGCTCAATGATACCCAGTCGGAAAGCTATCTTCAAACGCTTTCTAACCTTGTACAAACCCTCGCTCAGTCGAATCGAAGCGAAGGACTAGAAACACTTTACCTAAAACTACTGCCTTTACAAAAAGCTAAAGGACTTTCTGAAGAATACTTGATTAATACCTACAATCTTGGTTCATACTACCAAGGTATCTACCAGTATGACAAAGCCGAAAAACAATACAAGGAAGTTATCAAGGTTTACCAACAACAACCTAAAGCAAACGATACCTATATTAAATCGCTTAATAACTTGAGCGTCATTTATACCACCAATGGAAAATACGCTCAAGCAGAAAAACTGATAAAGGAAGGCCTGCAAAGTAAAGAAAAATCACAGGGAAAAAATCACAGGGATTATTACACATTGTTGACTGGTTTAGGTGACATTTATCGGCTTAATAATAAATTCACCCAATCTGAGAAAGCTTTTCTCGAGGCAAAGAAAATTTGCCAAAAAGTAATCGGAGAAAAAACACCTGAATATGGTAATATTTTAAATAGCTTAGGCCTCTTGTATAACTTGATGTCGGAATATAAAAAATCTGAAAAGTATCATCAGGAGTCGTTGGCAATATTTGCCCAAACTAGCGGCAAAAACCATCCAAATTATGCAATGGGCTTGCACAATATGGGGATTTTGTATACCAACCTGGGGCTGTATGAAAAAGCCGAAAAAGTCTTTCTACAAAGTATAAAAATCAGAAGAAAAACTTCAGATAAAAATCAATTAGATTATGGTACCTCTCTGGGGCAATTGGGCCTTTTGTACTTTTATATGGGTATTTACTCTAAAGCAATGCCTTTGTACCAACAAGACCTTAAAATCAAGTTTGCCCAATATGGTAAAATGCACCCTCACTATGCCAATACTTTGCTCAACATTGGGTTGGTACAATACAATAAAGGTAACTATGGTGAGGCCGAAAATAAGTTTATTGAAGCATTGGAAATTTATGAGAAAACGGTAGGAAAAAATCATCGTTTTTATGCCAATTGTTTGCAAAACTTGGCTACAATATATCTAGACTTGGGGCGATATAAAAAGGCAGAAGATTTGTATATACAAGCAGAACAAATATTTGATCGTGTATTGGGCTCTGATCACCCTAGTTACGCTGGTTTACTATCGGGCATGGGCAAATTGCTTTACACCTTACAACATTATTCAAAAGCCGGAGATTATTTTTATACTGCTATGCGTATTCATGAGAAAAAAGCAGGAAAAAATTCACGTGATTATTTCACCACTTTGCTCAATCTTAGAAGTGCATACCAGGCGATGGACAGTGTAGAAGTCATCAATAAATATTTCAAAGACATCATCCCTTTGGCTGAAAAATCATTTGCCAACGATCCCATCACGCTGGCCACTATCTATCAAAACGAAGGGCTAGACTTATACCACAAGAAAAACTATGCTGGAGCTGAAAAAATGCTGCTAAAAGGACTCAAACTTAGAGAAGCTTATGTGGGGAGATACAATCAATCTTATACCGAAATGCTCGGAAACCTGGCCAACTTTTATAGCCTCACCCAACAAACCAATAAAGCCCAAAAACAGTATTTAAAATATGCTGATCATATGCTCAATTATTTGGTAAAACAATACCCCTCGATGAGTGAAAAGGATAAAAATGCTTTATTGTCTACCAATACACTTTCTATAGAAAACTTCAAACAATTTGCCATCCAACAAGCATCCCAATCTTCTGTTCTGTTTAATAAACTATTTACTTTTAACACCATTACTAAGCTCGACTTTGGCCTTTTAAATTACAGAACCCTTCGTGGAAATAGCAG
>CALDJV010000305.1 GCA_937899305.1 uncultured Cytophagaceae bacterium | reverse complement strand
ATCCCCTTTTTTTTACCAATAATAATTCACAGTATTTGGCGAACATGTTAAAATATACCATGCAATTGAATTTACTCTCAGCCATTTGTATGAACTTGTTTTTTATGGGATTGGGAGTTTGGCTGCAAATGAAGTAGGAATAGATAGTTTTTGGGGAATCTGGCAAAACCTACTATCTTGATCGGGTAAATCGTAAAACGACAACTGATCACCTATGACTCGAATTGTAGACTTGTCTAAAACGGTAGAGTTTAAAAAAGAAGACCCTTGGTTTATGCGTATCAAAATCAAGCATAAACCTCACCGCAAAGCGTTTGTACTCATCCGTTACTTTTTAAAATTGCCTAAAAAACTCTTTCCGCAGGGTTTTGTAGGATGGGCGGACGATGCCATCAAAAAAATGGGGGTACATTCTTCTACTCACATCGACGCACCTTGGCACTATAGCCCTACGGTAGGAGGGCAACCCGCCAAAACCATTGATCAGGTGCCTTTGGACTGGTGCTATGGCGGTGGGGTAGTGATTGATATGAGCCACAAGCCCGATTTTGAAGAAATTACTGTGGAAGACATTCAGTCTGATTTGCAAAAAAATAACATTACTCTTCAGCCAGGAAACATTGTATTGATTCGTACCGACCGGGACCGACTGAAGGGAGCCGAGTTTGTAGATCGAGGTACTGGAATGAGTAAAGCAGCCACCGAATGGTTGATTGATCAAGGTATCAAAGTAATGGGAATTGACCAATGGGGATGGGACTTGCCACTACGTTATTTGGTCAAGCAAGCCAAGCTTACCAATAATCCTGACTTGTTTTGGCAGGCTCATTTGGTGGGACAAGAAAAAGAATACTGTCACATGGAGCAATTGACGAACCTATCTGCATTGCCACCCAATGGATTCAAGGTAGCTGTATTTCCACTGAAAATCAAGGGAGCATCGGCTTCGCCAGCAAGGGTAGTGGCTATTTTTGAATGATGAATAGAAAAGGAAAAAGGAGGAAGAAGGATAATCAACTTTGAATAATGAACATCTTGATGTTGTAATTTGTAAAGTAAAATAACACCATGTCAGACATATTACAAGTGGATGGTTTGAGCAAATCGTATCGCAATGGGGCTCGAAACCTGACTGTATTGCGCAATGTAAGCTTTAGTTTGGCTGCGGGCGATACCTTTGCCATTGTGGGGCCCTCGGGTAGTGGCAAAACTACCTTGCTGGGGCTTTGTGCGGGTTTAGACCGTGCCAGTGCAGGCAGTGTTGTACTCAATGGCGTAGCCTTGGATCATTTAAGTGAAGACGAGCGGGCCGCAGTACGAGGCCAAGAGGTTGGGTTTATCTTTCAGAATTTTCAACTCATTCCTACCCTGACTGCTCTGGAAAACGTAATGGTACCTCTGGAGCTGAGAAAAGAAAAGCAAGTAAAAAAACGCGCACTGGAATTGCTAGAAAAAGTAGGTTTAGGCGAGCGCCACCATCATTACCCTACCCAACTATCGGGTGGAGAGCAACAACGGGTATCGTTGGCGCGGGCGTTTTCCAATCAACCCAAGATTTTGTTTGCTGATGAGCCTACGGGAAATTTGGATGAAGCCACCAGTCTTAAGGTAGAAAAACTTTTGTTTGACCTCAACAAAGAGGCTGGAACCACCTTGGTGCTGGTCACTCATGATATGGAATTGGCTCGAAAGACCCAACGGATTATCCAACTAAAGGGGGGAGAGGTTGTCAGTGATGAGCCAACGGTTTTTTAGTTAGTAGTTCGGAGTTGGTAGTTCGTAGTCAGGAGTTAGTAGTTTTTTTTAGTCGATAGTCAATGGTCCATAGTCCATAGTTTTTCGTCGCTTTGCGCAACCATTTAACAATGTAGCAATAAGCGCAGCGAAACAATAGAAATGAATCGTCGCTTCGCGCAACCATTTAACAATCAGCCGAAGGCGGAACAATGTAACAATAGAAAAATACAACAATAGCATAACATAGCCATTTAACAATAGAACAAATGTTTTTTCGGCAAGAACGAATCGGTTATCAAAATCAACCATTCAAGATCATTAAGTTTAAAACCATGCGGGATAAACGAGACGAGCATGGCCAACTGTTACCCGATGAGCAGCGTTTGACTCGCTGGGGGAATTTTTTGAGAAAAACCTCCATAGACGAACTCCCTCAAATTATCAATGTACTCAAAGGCGAAATGCGTTTGGTAGGGCCTCGCCCGCTGTTGCCCGAATATTTGCCCTTGTATAGCAAACGTCAGCTCAAGCGTCACGAAGTAAAACCGGGCATTACTGGTTGGGCCCAAATCAATGGTCGAGATAAGTTGACTTGGCAAGAAAAATTTGAATTAGATATCTGGTACGTGGAAAATCGTTCTTTTTGGCTGGATATCAAGATCCTGTGGCTTACCTTTCTAAAAATATTTCGTAAAAATGATGGCCATGTGTTGCCCGAAAAGTTTAATGGACACAATTAGTGGGTCATATTTGTGGTTTAAAATGAAGCCCGAATGGAATCAAACAACAAGAAACGCATTTACCTTTCTGCCCCTCATTTGAGTCAGACCACACTCGAGCACATCCAAGAAGCCATCCAACAAAACTGGATAGCGCCAGTAGGACCCCAATTGCAATCTTTTGAGCAATTGTTGAGTAATTACCTGCATCAAAAACCAGTGGTAGCACTCAATTCGGGTACCTCAGCTTTGCACCTGGCCTTGAAATTATTGGGAGTACAAAAGAATGACGAGGTCATTTGCCCTACCTTTACTTTTGTGGCCAGTGTCAACCCTGTTTTGTATCAGCAAGCCATCCCAATTTTTGTAGATAGCGAACTCCAAACCTGGAATATATGCCCAGTTCAGTTAGAAAGAGCCATTCAACACCGTATTCAAGTATCTAAAAAACCCAAAGCCATCATTGTAGTACATTTGTATGGGCAGCCTGCCCAAATGGACGCCATTCGATCCATTGCCCAACGTTATAATATTCCGATTGTAGAAGATGCCGCTGAAGCATTGGGAAGCCATTATCGGGGTCAAAAAGCAGGTACCTTGGGTGATGTTGGAGTGATTTCTTTTAATGGGAACAAAATCATTACGACTTCAGCAGGTGGGGCTTTGGTTACTCAAAACACCAAACAGGCTGAGAAAGCTTTATTTTGGGCCACTCAATCCAAAGAAGATGCTCCTTATTATGAACACATAGAGGCAGGGTATAATTATAGATTGAGCAACGTGCTGGCGGCGATTGGAGTAGCACAGATGGGTGACCTGGAACACAGAGTGATACAACGCCGCAAAATATTTGAGTTTTACGAAGCGTCTTTGCCCAACTATCAACTTGGTTTTCAACCCGAAATGGCAGGCACTTTATCTAACCGTTGGCTGACTGCAATGGTCTTGAACCAGACAACTAACTCTGTCACTACTGAAACATTGAGGCAGGCGCTTGAGACCGAGAATATCGAGTCACGCCCTTTGTGGAAACCTATGCACCTCCAGCCTCTTTTCAAGGATGCGCCCTACTATGGTGAAAATATTGCCGAAGATTTATTTAACCGAGGTTTGTGTTTGCCTTCAGGGTCAGCGTTGAATAGTGATGATTTACATCGTATTGTCCAGGTGATTTCTCAGGTGTTATAAAAAGAGGAAGGGCTTAAAAACAAAAAAGGTCTTGGATGCCCCAAAACCTCTTTGCACAAATCTTAAAAATTATGAGAATTTTACAAGATGTTATATTACACAGTTCAAAGGTACTGAAATTCTGCGTAAATGCAATAATGTTGCAAAAGAATTTGTGT
>CALDJV010000304.1 GCA_937899305.1 uncultured Cytophagaceae bacterium | reverse complement strand
GTTCAAAATAAGTGTCCGATTTGGTCATATGCATGGATTGTTGGACAAGGCATTTAGCCTTTGGCAGAGCTCGGCACAGCAAAAGCTGTAGCCATCGGTTTTTGCGCTCGTAGCCCAGCTACGGGCAAAAAAAATAACGAAGTCCAGCAGTTCAGGCAGCAGAGCAAACTAGACAGTTATTACGAACATGTTACTAAGTAGATGAAGCATATTTTCTGGAATTACTGAGTCTTTCATCACTCAGTTGTAGAATCATTGTCTCCAGGTTGATATAAAAACTCAGGAGGGATGGTTTTGCGAAATTCTTCGTGTTCTTTGTGAACCCTTTGCATCTCGGCACGAGTACGACTAGAAACCACTCTCATGCCAGGGGCATTCCTTATTTTATTCAATTTTTCAATAATTTGCTCGTGGTATTGCTTTTTAGGAGCAGGAGTTTCGTTATCCATATCAGCTTTTTTATTGGTTAGCATACTACTAGTTAAAGTTGGCAGTGCCCTCATTGTCAACAGTATGGTTGCTTAGTTTGGGGGTTCCACAGTCCAAAATGTCTAGTAGTACAATTGGTTAGTAATATATATTTGTACAAAAATACATCATTCTCTTCTAATGACCTCCAGGGTAATATAAATTAGATGTCTTTATTTTTCTCAGTAAAACGCCCTTAAAGGAGGGTATATTCGCTTTTGTTCTGGTGTTTTCTATTACTCGAGGTGATGCTACGTCACTTAAAAGATATTATCAACGGCATGCTATGCCAATCATCGGGTTGGTTAAATCGTTAAAATCAAAATATTATTCTGATATTGCGAATTACTGCAAGTCAAGTGTAATCCAAACGATAAGTCATTTTTTTTCCTGATTTTGGTCATTTTTCCTGCCTTTTTTATCTCTTATGTTTGCATTCTATTTATTTGTATAGTGTCACAAAGTAGATGATATAACTGTCTGTAATCTAATAATTTGTAGTATATTTTTTTGCTCGGTTATATTCGTTCTTGGTAGAGTGATATTATAGATTTTTCTTCACAGATAATAGATATTATTGATTTGGATTATCTAGTTGTATGATCCTTATTTGCAATGAAATCAAAACTGATTAAACCAAATATTATTATGTCACAAGGAATTATTACAGTTGGGACTGAGTTTCCAGCATTCAACAAAACTGCGGTTGTTTCTTTAGAAAAAGGAAAAGAGTTTGCTGATATTTCTTCGGAAAGCTTCAAAAACGACGAGGGTCGTTGGACAGTGATGTTTTGGTGGCCTAAAGACTTTACTTTTGTGTGCCCTACTGAAATCGCCGAGTTTAATAACAACTATGACGAGTTCAGAGATCGCGACACTACTTTGATTGGGGCTTCTACCGACTCTGAGTTTGTACACTTGGCGTGGAGAAACAATCATGATGACTTGCGTGGACTTAAATTCCCTATGTTGGCAGATACATCTAAATCTTTGGCTGAGGAGTTGGGTATTTTAGAAAGTAACGAAAAAATTGCTTATCGAGCTACCTTCATCATCGATCCTGATGGCATTGTACGTTGGGTATCAGTATATGATTTGAACGTGGGACGTAATGTAGAAGAAGTGATTCGAGTGTTAGATGCACTACAAACCGACGAACTTTGTCCTTGTAACTGGGAAAAAGGAGAAGAGACTTTGACTGCAGCCATGGCCGAGTAATTTACTGGTCATATATTTTTATTAAAGAGAGCGTTGGGATGGTCACCCATGCCGACGCTCTCTACTTACTCATTCATACTGATATACCCAATCAATATAAGATACTATGATTCAAGAAGTTGCAAGCGACCTGTTAGAGGACGTGGGCATTGCCCCTGAAAACGTAACCCTCGCTATGGATACATTGGTCAATGGAGAATCTCGCTACATCAAAGACCTACGGATTAACCTCAAAAATGTCCTCAACAAGGCCAAGCATGTTACTCCTAAAGAAGCGGCCTTGATTGCGCTTTCTGTAGCAGCCAATGCGCAAAATACTCCTTTACAAAAGCTATTTATCGAAAAAGCTCAAGCAGCTGAAGCCAACCAAGAAGAGATTGCCGAAGCCATTGCTTGTGCTTCTTTGTTGTCAGCCAACAACGTATTTTATCGTTTCCGACATTTCATGAACAACGAGAAATACAACACCATTCCAGCGGGCATCAAAATGCAAATCATGATGAAGCCCATCATGGGAAAAGAATTTTTTGAGTTGATGAGCTTGGCCGTGTCCGCAGTCAATGGTTGCGAAATGTGCGTAACTGCCCACGAAAACTCATTGATGGAGTTAGGCAGTACCGAAGAACGCGTATTCGACGCAGTTCGCATTGCCTCAGTAGTGGTGAGTGCCACCAAAGTATTTTATTAATCAACCCAGGCTAAAGCTACTCGCCAGAAGTAGCATCCAGCCCTATATATCATATCAAACGCCCTTGGATTGAATTCCTGGGGCGTTTTTATTGGTGATAAATAAAAAAATGTAATTTACCGCCCCAGTAAAACAAATGCCCCCCAAAAGTGAGGGTGAGGATATGTTTTTTTGAGTTGTTGTTGAGCTGCGCGAAAAGCCTGCCGAAGATCATCTGTTTTGGTTATATTCCGGTAAAAGTTCACCATGAGCTCTTGTGTAGCCTGGTCATCTACCTTCCAAAGGCTCATTACAAGGTTCTGGGCACCAGCAATCTTCAAAGCACGTTGCAAACCATAAATTCCTTCGCCAACCCTAAAGTCACCCAAACCCGTTTCACAAGCCGAAAGCACCACCAGTTTGGTTTTTTCCAGCCTTAGGTTGGTTACTTCATAGGCAGTGAGTATACCATCTTCAGCATTGGCATCCGTTTCTTCAGCCGTAAACACATTGTTTGGGTTAGAGGCCCCAGTCAGAATTAAACCAGAACGTAGCATAGGGCCATGGTACTCAATGTCAGAGTTGTAGCTTAATTGCCCAAATTGTTTCATCCTAGGGGTAGTAATAAAAAAGCCATGGGTAGCAATATGCAATATATCAGGATTAACGATTTGCTTGATACTTTTTTCACGGGCCTTTTCTCCAATGAGTTTGGTAGTTTGCCAACCATTGTTTTGTAGTATTTGATTGATTTCCTCTACTTCTTTTTCGGTACCAGGTAAATCACTAAACGTCACATTACTGAGCTGTCGTTGGTTTTGGTCCGATCCAAAGTTTTTGTCTCCTCGTTGCTTAGAAATTTTGGTGGGAGCCGATTTTTCAGATACTTTATACAAAGGGCGACCGAGTAATACGGCCTTATTCTTAGTTGTAAAAGTTGTTTGGAACCGCTTCTTTAGCATTGGAATTTCTTTCAATCCACTCACAAAATAAATTTGATATTGATCAAGCAAGTATTGTTTGGTTTTAGGGTTTTGTAAGGTTTGAATATTGATTTGGTTGTAACAGCCATCCGCTGCGAAATAAATAGTTTTGGGAAGCTGAGGCATAAGCTGAGCAATGGCTTCTTGAATTGGTTGCCAAAATTGTGCGTATGAAAAGCGATCTTTGCGTTTAAATTTCGCGGTTTGACGGTAGTACTTTAGGAAGCGTGTATCCAGCAAAGCACTATTTTTTAATTGAATGAATTTAGGTTTTTTGGTTTTGTCGCCCGAAATGAGAATAACACCATAACTCGTTTTATTTATCTTTTCAGTATTGATTGCACGTATTACCTCGATGGCTAATTCATCTGGTTGCAAACGCTGTTGTATCTGTTGCAAAGTTGTTGGCTTGAGCAGTAACTGATTAGCAAAACCTTGGAACTTTTTAGCCAACTTTTTTTCTAGTTCATTACTTTGCTGTTCCAGCTTGTTTAAATCTAATTTACGTTGTTTCAAAATAGTTTTGGGTAACTGATAAAGTTTGGCCAAATACTCTTTACTAGCCACCCATTGACGATAAGTGTTGAGCGAAGTAGTATCTTTACTTTGAAGAATCAAAGAGCGCATCTTCTTTGCAAAGCTTAAGGTCAAGCCCTTAGCTCGACTTTGGCCTTATGTAGCATATGTTAAAATATGCTGCATATGCT
>CALDJV010000303.1 GCA_937899305.1 uncultured Cytophagaceae bacterium | reverse complement strand
AGCATATGCAGCATATTTTAACATATGCTACATAAGGCCAAAGTCGAGCTTAGGAAACCATTCGGAAGGACTCATCCCATTCAGAGAAAGTAACCTTGCTAAAATGGGATACCTAAACCTCAAGGGCAAATTGGCCATTCCAACGAAGTTTGCTTTTGCGTCCAGTTTTTCGGAAGGCCTGGCAGTAGTGAGAACCGACAAAGGCAAGTACGGCTTTATTGATAAAACCGGAAAGTTGGTCATAGAGTATAAATTCGATTATGCCTATCGCTTTCAAAATGGCAGGGCCAAGGTAAAAATGGATAAGAAATATGGATTTATTAATAAAAAAGGACAAGTAGTGATTTCGCCCATTTATTCTAAGGTTTATAGTTTTTCGGATGGTTTGGCTACAGTCAAGAAAGATGGGAAGTATGGAGCAGTAGACAAAACGGGTAAACTGGTGATTCCACTAGAATATGACTATTTGGATGATTTCAAAGAAGGAAAAATGGTAGCACGCAAAGGGATACGGTACGGATTTATCAATAAAAAAGGGAAAGCGGTCATTCCGATTGCCCAGCCTTATTTCCCAAGAAGTTTTAGCGAGGGACTATCTATGGTGAGCCAAGGTTCAAAATATGGTTATATCAATACATCAGGGAAAGTCGTTATTCCTATGATTTATGAACGGGGAGGACCTTTTCAGAGTGGTGTGGCTCTGGTAAAAAAAGACGGTAAATGGGGAGGCATTAATAAAAAAGGCAAAGTAACCATCCCGTTTGAGTATGAAGATGTATACACTTACAACCAAACCAAAAACTTGTTTGTGATCAAGAAAGACGGCAAGTGGGGAGTGGTAAATAACAAGGGCAAAATAATGGTTCCTTTTAGGTATGATCGAATGTCTCCCTATTTTGGAGGGTACGCCCGGGTGCAAAAGCGGAGTAAATAAAACCTCATAAAGCATTTTGCCTTTGGTAGGATGGATACACGGACCTGACAAGTTTTTAGAAATTTGTCAGGTCTAACTTTTCCTTCTCATTTTACATTTTATATTTTCAACTTAACTTTGTCCATATTTTTAACTGAATTCCCCTCAAAAGAAGATAAGATTTGAGTTTAATTATTAGCATAGAAACCTCTACCAAGGTTTGTTCAGTCGCCTTGCACGAGAATGGCGTATTGTTAGGTGATAACAGCCTTTGGATGGCCCAGTCGCATTCGGTGATGCTGACTACGATGATGGAAAATGTGGTAAAACACGCTCAACGTAAAATGGCTGACATAGACGCTGTAGCCGTAGCCAAGGGGCCTGGGTCTTACACTGGATTACGGATTGGAACGGCCACCGCCAAAGGATTGTGTTTTGCGTTAGACAAGCCTTTGATTGGCGTCAATTCATTGACTGCAATGGCCACCGCACTACAAGCCCAAGCGCCTGGAGATCATTGGTTTTGTCCTATGATCGATGCTCGCCGTATGGAAGTGTATTGTGCAATATACGACCAGCAATTGGAAGAGCACCAAGCTACTGAAGCTAAAATTGTGGGTCAGGAATCTTTCAAGGAGATTTTGACTGATCGTCCGATGGTTTTTTTTGGTGATGGAGCCGCCAAATGCCAAGAAGTACTGGGGCAATCGCCCAATGCGTTGTTTGTAACTGAATTTTATCCCACAGCCCGGTCGGTCGGTAAATTAGCTCAACAAGCTTACGAAAACCAACAATTTGAAGACATTGCTTACTTTGAGCCTTTTTACCTCAAAGATTTTGTGGCCTTGCCCTCTAAAAAATTTAAGCTATAATGCTTAACAAAGTGTCTAGAATGTTAGTTTCTATTGTTCCGCCTTCGGCTCATTGTTGCATTGTTTCGCTTATTGTTATATGGTTAGTTCCTTCGACTTCGCTCAGGACTAAAGGTTCCGCTTCGTGCTACTATGGACTATCGACTATGGACTAAAAACTGATTGTTCCGCTTTGCGCTACTATGGACTATGGACCATCGACTGTGGACTAAAGAAAAAACTCCTAACTCCGAACTCCCAACTAAAAAAACTGTGGACTAAAAACTAAAAAAAGATATGGAAGAAGAAATTATAAACCGGGTGGCTCAAAGCTCCCTCATCTCTCTGAATTTAGAAGATTACTACGATCATCACGAACGAGTGGTGTACGATCTTAAAGACAACCTTTTCCAGGGATTGATATTGAGAGAAAAAGATTTTCGGGCATTTGTAAAAGCCCACGACTGGAGCCAATATCAAGATAAAAATGTGGCCATTGTGTGTACTGCCGATGCCATTGTACCTACTTGGGCCTACATGTTGTTGGCGCTTCAGCTAGAACCCTACGCACACCACTTTGTATTTGGGGATTTAGAAGCCTTAGAACAATCTCTATTTCAGCAGATTTTAGCTAAAATTGATGTGGAGGAGTTCCGTGATAAAAAAATTGTAGTCAAAGGTTGTGGCGATTTGCCAATCCCCGAATATGCTTATGTAGAACTGACCAGACTGCTTCGTCCAGTAGTAGCTACTATGATGTATGGAGAGCCTTGTAGCACGGTGCCCTTGTACAAACAGCGTAAAAAAATTGCTCGAGCGCATTCTAAATAAGACTCAATATATCTGTATGAAGCTCTCCGTACTTCTGCCATTTTATAATGCTGAAAATACCCTATTGGTAGCGATCGAGAGCATACTTCAGCAAACTTATGATGCTTTTGAATTGGTCTTGGTGAATAATGGGTCTACTGATCAGAGTCGGTTGATTGCCCAACACTTGGCTGAACAAGATTCCAGAATTACCTTGATCAACGAAGAAGAACGGGGCATTGTACCAGCACTGAATACTGGCTTGGCTTATATTCAAACTCTCTACATTGCCCGCATGGATGCTGATGACGTGATGCTGCCTACTCGGCTGGAAAAACAGGTGACCTGCCTGGATAATCAGCCGAGCGTTGATTTGGTAAGCTGCCTGGTACACCATCAAAGCGACTCAGAAAATCCTCTGGGTTATCAAAAATACGTAGAATGGATCAATACTTTGGTGACTCCTGAAGCCCTGGCCTTGAATCGTTTTGTAGAATCTCCGTTGGCCCATCCCAGCGTGATGTTTCGGCGATCGGCCATTGAAAAATGGGGCAAGTACCAGCAAGGTGATTTTCCAGAAGATTATGAGCTGTGGCTGCGATGGTTGCAAGGAGGGGCCATTCTGGCCAAAGTTGCCGAGCCTTTGATGATTTGGAACGATGCGCCTACCCGCCTTTCTCGTAACGATAGTCGTTATTTACCTAAAGAATTTTATCAAACTAAAGCCCATTATCTGGCCCAGTGGCTTCAGGCCCATAACCAACTGCACCCCAGGGTTTGGATTTGGGGGGCAGGTAAGTTGTCTCGCAAACGAGCTCGGATGTTGGCTCCCCTGGGCGTTCAAATCCAGGGCTTTTTTGATGTGGAAGACCATCAACGTTTAGATGTTCCTTGTTTACATTACTCCAAGATTCCTGCTGCTCCAGGCACAGTTTTCATTATTTCTTATGTAGGCAATTGGGGCGCACGAGAGGAAATCAAACAATATTTGCTTCATCTCAATTACGAAGAAGGAAAACACTTCATACTGGCAAGCTAAAGTTGCTTAAAAAACGAAATGGTCTTGTCTACATTTTGTTGCATCAAGGGCATCAGCTCCTCTTTGTCGTAAGGTTCATATCCCCCATAAGTATGCATGGCCCCTTCAATGATAAATAATTCGGCCTGTGGTTGCCAGGCTTGCAATTGCCGAGCTACTTCCACTGCCACCGCTTCGTCAGCGTCTCCGTGGGTAAGCAATAGGGGGACTTCAATGGCTTTGATGGCCCGCTCAATGTTCAACCTCTCCGCGTTTTCCAGTAAGTTGTCGTAATAAGCTTGGTAGAGCGGGAGTTTTTCCCCAGTACGTCCATTGACATAATAGGTAACTCCTTGGGCAGCCAAATCTTGCAAGCGGTTTTCTTTCCAGAAAAAACGGGTATCGCCAATCGAGGCCCAGGTAGTTGCCGCTTTTACTCGAGCATCTTCGGCGGTTTTGAGCAGAACCAACCCACCTCCTCGGCTATGGCCTACCAAGTACAGGTTTTCAAGGTTGAGAGTAGCCCGAAAAGGACAGGATTCCGAATGTAAATAATTGATTACCTGATCAATATCGTCCAAGTCGGTGGTATAAAAATCGTGACCATAGGCTTCCAAATCCACAAAAGCTTTAGGATGCTCCATAGAGGTGCCATTGTGTGATAAGTTGAACTTTACAAACGCAAAGCCTGCTTCGGCAAAGTTAAGGGCGGTAGCATCCCAATGTCCCCAATCTTTGAAACCATTGAATCCATGCACAAAAACTACCACTGGTTTGGGGGTGTCATTGTCTTGATAGAAGGCATCTAAGCCGAAAGGCTTGTGATCATGCTTGGAAATCAAGCGAATGTTGCGATGAATTTGAAGAGGAGTCTGCATGCGGAATGTTCAATTTTAATTGATTGGCAATCTGATAACCCAATATTAGGGTAAATTTAATAATCTAACAAATTGCTGCCATTTCCTAATGCATAAATTCTTCGATATGGTCAAAGCAAGGTTGTGTTTGCGATAATTTGTACCAAAATCCGATCGGGACCAGGCTAGTAGCAGTGGTGTCTTCTTCACCCTTTAGGTTCTGAAAACCCACCTCCAGATAGTTTTTATGATAATGGGGGTAATGATATAGGTACTGGATGCTTTGGTAAGGTATTTTGAGCGTGCGACTGAACTTAAACCAATAGGGACGAAATAAGAGGTGGTTTTTGGTAAACGATACGGACTTATGATCGGTCAAATGCACCTGATAGATGAAATGTCCAAGTAGAATGATTGGAGTGAGAAGTAATAAAATATCAGCCAAGAGGAGGGATTTTTTGAACAAGAAACTAACTTGGTCATCAGCCCAAAAAGAAGCGTAAAAAGTGATGAAGGCAAGTGTCCATAGGGGAGGAGCAAAAGTTTCTACAATGGCATATGCCCACAAGTTTTTCCAAAATCCCTTGAGGCTTACCCCTCTACGGTTATAAAATGTATTGATCACTTTTTCTTGTTGCTTCATATTGATTCCCAGATTGGGGCAATTTTATGTTGATACGTGCAACCACGGAAAAAAGTTGGAGAAAAGCCTTGTCCTGAAGGGTAGAACAAGGCCCTACATACCTGCTTGAATGATTAATCGAATATGAAGTCCAGCCTTGGAAAATCGCCTTGTAAGTCAATGGCAGTTTCCAGGCTTGCATAATCCTGAAAATGGATTTTCCAGTGTATCTCTATTCTTTTGCCACTATTTTGGAGCAGAGCCAAGAGGTCATGGATACATTTGAACGACTTTGTATCGTAGAAGTCCAGTTTGAAATAGCAACGGAGTGGAGGGGCCAACCGTGGAGAACTTAGAAAAGTTTTGAATTTTTGCGTGATATGCCCATAAAATTCATCTGCTAGTAGCATAAACGAATCTCCTTCCAAAATAAAACTGGAAGTCATGGTATTGAATGTCACCTGAGGGTACGCAGGCCCAGGTGAAGTTATAAAAGATTGAGTCATTTTTGATTGATGTTAGCTATGATGAAAACGCACAAAAATAACTTCATAACTTTTATTTTTGTTTAGTCTTATCGTTAAATAATTGTGAAAATATTAAACAAAATTAATTCTGTAATCCCAGAAAATTACTCAAATAACTGGTGAAATTAGATAAGTTTAAGAGTAAATATCCAATATTATTGTATAATAATATGAGGTAATTTATTAAACAAATATATAAAAGGTTTTTGACGGGATTTTTGTATAAAAGTTTGTTATTAGCCTTGTTTCGGAATATTTAACTGTATTCGATTATATTATCGATATTTTTTTGTTTATCTTGCGGGTAGGATAAGCTCAACAAACAATTTTCAACACAACTATAGATTAGGGTCTATAAATTAAACTATGATGTGTGGTAAAAAACACTAATTAGAGAGATTACGAAATTTTTCTCTGAAGCTAACATTAATCGTTATTATTGAGTATTCATTTCAGCTATGAACACACCCAAATGTTGCTTTTGGGTGATCATAGATTTGGCTATTGCATTAACCGAAGCGCATAGTTCAGGCGCTGCCTTAGTCGAAATGCTCTGAACCGTCACCGAGAAGTCTGTAAAATGCTTGTGTCAAGGTTTTACGGAGGGTGAAAGCAAGCGATGCGTGCTCTTCGATTTGGCCTCTTTATTTGGATAGACCCTGATTATAAACGCCAAAATTAATGGAAATACTCGAGTTAAACAACCCCCGTGCTGATTCATCTCCCCGGGTACTCCTCAATGCGCTCTCTGGCAATTGCTCCATTTCAGGAAACTCCTATGTGGAAGATACCAAGCGGTTTTACCAACCAATTTTGGACTGGATAAACCAATATACTTGCGAGCGACAAGGAGCCCTCACTTGGGACATCAAATTAGATTACTTCAATTCCAGTTCTAAGAAGCTACTCACAATTCTCTTCAAAAAATTACACAAGTATCAAGCTCAAGGCGGTAAGGTAGTGGTCAATTGGCATTGCCCGATGGATGATGAAGAACTATTTGAAGAAATAGATCAAATTATGGATGTAAGTAGGTTGAAAATCAATATTTTGAAACTCAGCCGTTGACCATCAACTTGAAAGTATTTGAATTGTTTTTGAGGCTAAGTAAAACGGAAAAAATAAAGTAATCCAAATTTGATGTAATATCTAGCTGTTATACGATGAAAAAAATCTTTGCGTAGCCAAAGCTACGGAACTATTTTTTGAAGAAGTATAGCATCGAGAGATGAGTCAAATGGATTAGGTTATTGATGTAGTTTTACTAAGAAGCCCGTTGAACCAAAATCGACGGGCTTTTTTTGGAAAATAATTCACTG
>CALDJV010000302.1 GCA_937899305.1 uncultured Cytophagaceae bacterium | reverse complement strand
CGGTATTAATAACAGAACGTTGTACAATATTGCGAATCAATTTACCTGTACTTACACTCCATAATTTTATTATTCTATCTGCTGAGCCCGTTACAACAAACTGCCCATCAGGAGAAAAAGCCACTGTACGAATAATATTGGTATGACCTCTGAAAGTACGAATAAGCTTCCCAGAATGGGTATGCCACAGCTTGGCAGAATAGTCAAAAGATCCAGTGAATATGTAACGCCCATCGGGAGAAAAAGCCACTGATGCTACTTCATCATGATGACCCATTTGTACCGTAAGGTTTTGCCCAAAAGTATTTATTGAGATAAATAATACAAGTGAAAAAATTTGTTTCATATTATAAAAAAATCATGCAAAAAAGAGATGGAAAAGTATGCTTTGACATAAGATATGCCAAGTGAAGATAATGTATGAGAAAACAATCATTAAGTCTACTTTGAAGTTTTAATCTATGACAGAGGCATCTTATGATAGGTTGTTAGTTAAGGAATTAAGATTTATAGCCTAACGAAGCGAAATTTATTTTTTTAAATAAAAGAAATAGATCAGTATTTCCAAAAACTGTAAAAAGTAAAAGTTTTGAAAACCCTCCTTTCCCCAAACCCCCACCAAAACAACCACCCAACCATCCATCCAGAGGCAAGTAGTCCACAAAACCCGTTTTCAAAATCAAAGTTCATTTTTCAGGGTCCTGCCTGACTTTTTCGAACCATCAAATTGCCAATGATTGATAAGAGGAGAAGTGACCAGTTTTGATTAACTTGAACCCTGTATGGAAACAAAAATCATCAATTTAAGCGAAACCAAGTTGGTAGGAGTGTGCCAGCAAATGTCCTTGGCCAACGATCAAACCCAATTGCTTTGGCAGCAGTTGATGTCTCAGCGACAAGCAATACCAGAGCGGGTAGGGGAGGAGTTTTATTCAATGGCTGTTTATCAAGCGGGCTTTCAAATGAAAGACTTTACCCCTCAAACCGAATTTGACAAGTGGGCCGCGGTGGCAGTCAACAGTTTTGACAAGGTGCCTGAAGGTATGCAAACCACAACCGTTGCAGGAAAATACGCTGTTTTTCTTCACAAAGGTCCGGCAAGCACCTTTCCTCAAACCTTGCAATACATTCACGGAGTTTGGTTACCCGCTTCCGAGTTTGAGTTAGACGATCGTCCTCACTTCGAGATACTAGGCAAAAACTACCTGCCCACCGACCCCAATGCCGAGGAGGAAGTGTACATCCCTATTCGATAAAAACAGGGTGAAAATTAAGTTGGTCTGACTCCTTGCTTTACAAACTGTTTAGGGGTGAGGCCTTCGTTTTTCTTGAATAACCGAATGAAATAATTGGCACTCGAGAACCCCAACGCATAGGCGGTTTCTTTGACCGAAGAGTGATCGGCCACCAACATTTGTTTGGCCACCTTTAGTTTCTCGTTGATAATCAATTGGTAAGGAGAAATGCCCAGCTCTTCGGTAAAAGCACGATAAAAAGCCGACTTGCTCATTCCGGCAAGCTTTAATAAATCATCAATTTGAATTTCCTCGTAGATGTTTTGCTTGATAAAGCAAATGATGGCCGAAAAGAGCGTATTGTTGGTATTTTGTTGGGCATCGGTTTGCAGTGCGTTGATATTTTGCAGCTTAAGTACACAAAGTACCAATTCTTTGAGCAACAACTGAATGTGTACCTCTTTGAACGAATCATTGGTCGCGGCAATTTTGGCAATCTTTTGATGAATACTCACCAAGTCATCGTTGTTGTACAGCAAAACCGGATCGTCCAGAATGCGCCAACTCTTGATAAAAGTCTGGGTATTCAATACTTCGTTGAAGGTTTGTAGCTCTTGGTTTACAAAGTGGTTGTCCAGGGTGAGGGCAGTACACTGGGTAGGGTTGTTGAAACTGGCTTCGGGAAAATCTATTTTCAGCTCGGTATACGAAGGGGTCAAAATGGTATTGCCAGGGAGGTAAGCACGGTCTACTGCGTCGGTAAAACGGACTTGTTTGGTACCCCTGAGCATAGACGTAATCGTAAATCCATTGAAACTGAGCGGGAAATCCAGTACCTCCTTTCTGGTTTCGTAAATGTTTAATTCACAGGTACTTAGATTTGCACCACGCTTTTGCTCTACAAGATGGGTGATTTGGTGAGGAGGTATAAGAGGAAGGGGAGAGGGTTTTCTCATATAGTAAATATACACAAATTAAACGAGGTTTTCAATAAGGAAAGCTTGGCGGCAGATACATTACAACAACCATGACCTTGCTGAAGTAGTTCCTACCAAGGCTTCTTTTGCCTTTGTCGTAGATGGTTCTTGTGGCTCAAAATGATCATACGTACCATCTTCAATGGCTGGTTTGCCCTAGCTGGGACGATTGTGCTACTTTTTGCCAAAAAAGTGACATCCCTTTTCTACACTACTCAATAACTTGCAACTCAATCTTAGTTACATCCAAATAAGACCCAATTATTTTTTAACTAAGGGATGGACCAAAAATAATTTTTCTATTTAGAGATGATCTCTTGACTTGATACTTCGTTATTTTTTTTGCCCGTAGCGCTGCTATGAGCGCAAAAAATGTCTCGCCTCAAGCCAATATCTCTACCTCGAAATGAGTAACTTATTTTTTTACCATCCCTAAAAACCTTATTCCAATGAAAAAGAATGAAACTGCAATTTTGTTGATAGAATTCCAGAACGACTTTACTTCTGAAGGTGGTATTTTTCATGACGCGGTAAAAGACGTGATGCAAAAGACAAACATGCTGGCCAATACCATAAAACTCGTAGAGCAAGCCCGAGCCGAAGGTGTCCAAATCGTATATGTACCGATTTCGTTTGCCGAAAACTACAGCGAACTCACCAACACGCCCTATGGCATACTGAAAGGCGTGGTAGACAATGGCGCTTTCAAGAAAACCTCCTGGGGAGTAAAAATTATAGACGAATTGACCCCCCAGAAAGGAGAGGTAGTGATAGAAGGAAAACGAGGCCTTTGTGGTTTTCATAGCACCAACCTCGATTTTATACTACGAAGCAAAGGCATCAAAAATGTGGCCTTGAGTGGGTTTCTCACCAATTGCTGCGTGGAATCTACCATGCGTACCGCCTACGAAAATGGCTACAATGTCATCACGCTGACCGATTGCTGTGCGGGATTGAGCATCGAGGAACACGACAATGCTATAGCAAAAGATTTCCCGATGTTTAGTGAGCCCATGGCCAGCGACGCTTTCTTGAATATCGTAAAGGGTGACCAAGAACTGGTATTGGAAGGAAAAGCATACGAATAACCAAACCTCGTACCCACAATATAAGGAGAGTATGACCATCATAATTCTCCTTTTTTGTTATTCATACTTTGTCATGAACTACAATATCAACTCCTTTCTGTTTGTCAACTTTACCCACCATTCACAATGAATAACCCGAGTATTGCTCCATCTGTTTTAGAGCAACTGTCCCAAAATTTAGCGGGAGAACTGTATTACAGTGATATGATGAGAACGGTCTATGCTACCGATGCCTCAGTGTACCGGGAATTGCCACTGGCAGTAGCAATTCCAAAAAATACGACTGACCTCAAAAAACTGATTCGTTTTGCTACCAAGCAGGCCGTTTCGCTTATTCCCCGAGCCGCAGGTACCTCACTGGCGGGTCAGGTGGTGGGCAATGGCATTGTGGTAGACATTTCAAAACATTTTACGCAAATAGTAGAATTCAATGAAGAAGAAAAGTGGGTGAAAGTGCAACCAGGAGTGATACGTGATGAACTGAATGTATTTCTGAAGCCGTTTGGCTTGTTTTTTAGCCCCATTCCCTCTACCGCCAACCGAGCCACTATAGGCGGAATGGTAGGCAACAACGCCTCAGGAGCCACTTCCATTGCTTATGGAACCACCCGAGACCATGTGTTAGCCGTCAAGGCGTTGCTGTCTGATGGGAGCGAAGTCGTTTTTGAAAAGGTAAATCAAGCAGTGTTTGACCAAAAGAGCGCTTTGAATACCCTAGAGGGAGAAGTGTATCGTCATATTCAGGCCGAATTGAATGATCCTGACAACCAGGAAAACATCAAAAAACATTTTCCAAAAGCGAGCATTCACCGACGAAATACGGGCTATGCGGTAGATGCCTTATTAGAAACCGAAATTTTTGCTAATTCGGCCAACGCCTTCAATTTTTGCGATTTGCTGTGTGGTTCCGAAGGTACTTTAGCGTTTACCACCGAAATAACGTTGCATTTGGATCCATTACAGCCACCTTGTGATGTCATTGTAGCAGTGCACTTTGCCGACATCATTGAGAGCCTGAGGGCTACCCAATTGGCCATGCAGCATCAGCCCGCCCAATGCGAGTTAATCGACAAGGTCATATTGGATTGTACCAAAGAAAACATCAAACAGCGCAAAAATCGTTGGTTTATAGAAGGCGACCCCGAGGGCTTGTTGATGGTAGAGTTTCGAGGACATTCGGTAGTAGAAGCAGAAGCGCAGGCCAAGCAAATGGTAGAAGCCATGCAATCGGCTCAATTAGGCTATGCTTATCCGATCATTCCATCTGAACGAACCAATCAATTGAGGGCGTTACGAAAAGCAGGGCTGGGATTACTGGCCAATATACCGGGCGATGCAAAGGCGGTGGCTTGTATTGAAGATACGGCAGTAGCGCTGGAAGACTTGCCCGAATACATCGAGCAGGTAGATGAAATGATGCAACGCTTTGGGCAGCGCATGGTGGTGTACGCCCACGCCGGAGCCGGGGAATTGCATTTGCGCCCCATACTCAACCTGAAAAAATCAGCCGATGTTGAGCAGTTTTATCAAATAGGAGAAGCTTCGGCCAAATTGGTAAAAAAATACGAGGGCTCGCTAAGCGGTGAACATGGGGATGGGCGGCTGAGAGGGGCATTTATCCCCCTGATGGTTGGGGAAGACAATTACCAACTTTTCAAAAGGATCAAACAAACCTGGGATCCTCAGAACATATTTAATCCCCATAAAATTGTGGATACGCCCCCCATGAATACCTCATTACGGTATGAGCCCGATGTGCCAGACAAGAAAATTGCGACTGTTTTTGACTTCGCCAGTACCCAAGGCATGCTTCGGGCCGCCGAAAAATGCAACGGATCGGGAGATTGTAGAAAACTCCCCTTGTCAGGTGGTACGATGTGCCCCAGCTACCAGGCTACCCGTAACGAAAAAGATACCACCCGGGCACGAGCCAATGTATTGCGGGAATTTTTGACCAAAAGTACCAAACAAAACCCCTTTGACCACCAGGAAGTAAAAGATGTGATGGATTTGTGTTTGTCCTGCAAGGGGTGTACTTCAGAGTGTCCATCCAATGTAGACATGGCCACCTTGAAAGCAGAGGTGTTGCACCAATATTATCAATCAAATGGAGTGCCGCTACGGGCCCGAGCTTTTGCTCATATCGATGTATTGAATAGAATAGGCGGGTTTTTTCCAGCGCTCTACAATTTTTCTTTGACAAATCGCTGGTTGGCCGGAGCAGCTAAAAGCGTGCTGGGTGTAGCTCCAAAGCGAAGCTTACCCACAATACATCGGTTTAGCTTGCGTCAGTGGTACCTCAAAAATTATAAAAGCAATGGAGGGAAAAATGGTACGGTAATGCTCTTTTGCGATGAGTTTACCAACTGGAACGACACACAAATCGGCATCAAAGCCATTCAATTATTGCAAGCGTTGCAGTATGAGGTAAAACTCGTGAAACATCCGGAAAGTGGGAGGGCGGCCATTTCTAAAGGGCTGTTAAAGCGGGCAAAGCAAATGGCCAATCGCAATGTGACTATTTTTAAAGAAGTAATCAATGACGCATTGCCATTGATAGGCATAGAGCCCTCGGCCATATTGGGCTTTAGAGACGAATACCCCCGGTTGGTAGATGCGCACTTGGTAGCGCCTGCCCAACGCATTGCCCAAAATACTTTTATGATTGAGGAATTCTTGGCCAGAGAGGCTCGAAAAGGAAAAATCACTGCTGAATATTTTTCAGGTGAAAAAAAACAGTTGTTGCTTCATGGGCATTGCCACCAAAAATCGTTAGGCGATATTCAAGATTGTATTGGGGCACTGTCGTTACCTAAAAACTACCTGGTTACTTTGATTCCTTCAGGTTGTTGTGGAATGGCAGGATCATTTGGCTACGAAAAAGAGCACTTTGAGGTAAGCCAACAAATCGGAGAGTTGGTACTGTTGCCTACGGTAAGGCAAGCCCCCAAAGATACCCCTATAGTAGCCGCAGGTACCAGTTGTAGGCACCAAATCAAAGATGCCACCGAAAGAAAGGCTTTGCATCCGGTAGAAGTATTGTGGCAGGCTTTGAAACAGAAATAAATAGGTCAAACTAAACTACCATTAATCAAAATCTTTCCGACCAATGGTACTTGGTTGAGCGTACCTCAGAGATTGAGGAGCTCAGCTTCCCCAATCTCTTTTTTCATTCACGGCTTCTTTATCGCGAAACGCCTGTTCCAGATTGACATCAAACTGATTGGCCAAATCGAATAGGTATCCCAATACATCGGCAAATTCTTCTTCCAGGTTTTGACGGATAGAGACCGATTTTTGGTTTACCTTGGCTGCTTCCTGATACAGCCCTCGCTGATTGCGAATGGCCTTGGCCAGTTCGCCTACCTCTTCCGAAAACAGTAAAAAAGTTTCCAGTGGATTATCCGTATTCCAGCCTCTTTCCTTACAAACAGCGTCCATGTATTGTTGTAAGTCAGTCAGAGTGGGTTTGTCTTTGAGATGAGCCATAATCAGGAAGTAATTTAGATGATGATGGGAGTAGGTATAAGTCTAAAGGCAAAAATGATGTGCTTAACTGATTTTAAACCATTAGTGAGCGGTACATTATTTGTCAAGTCTTCCCAAGAATTCTAA
>CALDJV010000301.1 GCA_937899305.1 uncultured Cytophagaceae bacterium | reverse complement strand
CCAGATTATTACCAAGCATTACATAGTCTACTACTGTTATGAGGTAGATGGTAAGCGTTATCAGGCAAAAGAACTATTGCCTGGCCAATCAGCAGTTGGCTTCGCTTTAAAATATATTTCAAACTCACCCAATAAGACGATCAAAGTGAAGTATCAACAGAATGATCCAACCCAAAGTGTGGTGGACTTATAAGTTGTCAGTATTGTTGAGGTATTTAGGTTATTGAATAGAGAGTAGTGTGGTAAGAGCCGAAAGTGTGCTCACAATCCGTGATGAGTGATGCGGTATTCAATGATCGATGACGTGAAAAGAATCATTCTCCCTTTATCCATATCTCCCCTCCGAATTTTTGGTGAAGATTATAAAAGCACTAAATTGAAGCGCTGATAGATTTTCCCAAATACAGTTACAAAAGTCAGACAACAACCTCATATCAAATGAAAGCATCCGATTTATTTATCAAGGCCCTCGAGAACGAAGGAGTAGAATATATTTTTGGAGTTCCAGGAGAAGAAAACCTTGACTTTCTCGAGTCTTTGCGTACCTCTAAGATTCAACTCATATTGACTCGCCATGAGCAAGGAGCTGGATTTATGGCGGCTACTTATGGTCGCCTTACTGGCAAACCTGGAGTATGTATTTCTACTTTGGGGCCAGGGGCTACCAATTTTACCACTGCGGCGGCTTATGCCCAATTGGGAGCCATGCCCATGATGATGATTACAGGTCAAAAACCCATTAAAAAATCCAAGCAGGGACGCTTTCAGATTGTGGATGTAGTAGATTTGCTACGCCCCATTACCAAGTTTACCAAACAAGTGGTACACGGAAATAACATTCCTTCATTGGTAAGAGAGGCATTTCGTTTGGCGATGGAAGAAAGACCAGGAGCAGTACATTTAGAACTGCCCGAAGACATTGCTGATGAGCCGGATTGCATAGATCGGATCTTCAAAGTGGTAGGGCATCGCAGACCCGATGCTGACAAAGGTTCTTTGCAAGAAGCCGCCCGTATGATAGAAGCCGCCAAAAAACCATTGTTGCTGATTGGGGCAGGTGCCAACCGTAAACGGGCCCGCGCTGCCTTGACCGAATTTGTCAACAGTACGGGTATTCCTTTCTTCAACACTCAAATGGGTAAAGGGGTAATTGATGAACGTAATGAACATTTTCTGGGTACCGCAGCTTTGTCCGACCACGATTTTGTGCATGATGCCATTCGGATGGCCGACCTGATCATTAATATAGGTCATGACGTGATTGAAAAACCCCCGTTTTTTATGCAAGAGGGCGGAACCGAAGTCATTCATGTCAATTTCTTCCCAGCCGAGGTAGACGAAGTGTATTTTCCTCAGTTGAATGTTGTGGGCGATATTGCCACCAGCGTAGAATCATTGACTGAATTGGTACAGCAAAAAGATAATTGGGATTTTACGGCTTACAAGGAGGTCAAAGACCATGTAGAACAACGACTCAGTAAATATTTTGAGGATACTCGTTTTCCGATATTACCACAACGGGTAGTCAATATTTTGAGAAACACGCTGGACGAAGACGATATCATCACCTTGGATAATGGGGTGTATAAAATTTGGTTTGCCCGCAACTACCATTGCTACCAACCCAATACTTTGTTGTTGGACAATGCCTTGGCGACAATGGGAGCGGGGCTGCCTTCGGGAATGGTGGCCAAACTGATCAATCCCGAGAAAAAAGTAGTAGCGGTTTGTGGAGATGGTGGGTTCATGATGAACTCTCAGGAGCTGGAAACAGCAGTACGTTTGGGGCTGAATATGGTAGTGATCATTCTCAACGACAATGCTTATGGTATGATCAAGTGGAAGCAAGAAGACATGGGGTTTGAAAACTATGGCTTAGACTATAACAATCCTGATTTTGTAAAATATGCCGAAAGTTATGGAGCCATTGGTCATCGACCGGGGAGCGATGCCGAATTTGTCAAGACTTTAGAGACTGCATTGACTACCGACGGGGTTCATTTGATTGATTTGGCGGTAGATTATTCGTTGAACCACCCAATTTTGAACGTGATGATCAAAGCAGACGATCCTAAGTAAACCCAAACTATCTATAATTGAATGGTCAATGAGCAATAACTCAGGTGTCACCTGCTGATTGACTATTCATCATCCATCATCAAACATCATTAAAAGAAATGTTACAAGTAAAATCACCTTACGACGAAAGCCTCATCAAAGAAATGCCTCTGGCCGGAAAAGCCGAAGCCGAAACTGCTCTTTCGGTAGCCTACAGTTTATTTGTAGATCAGGACGCCTGGCTAAAACCACACGAACGCATTGCCATTTTAGAAAGTGCCGCAGCGATTATGAAACAACGCTTTGAAACCTTGGCCAAAACTGCGGCTCAGGAGGGAGGCAAACCTCTGATGGATTCTAAGGCCGAGGTGTTGCGAGCAATTAATGGTGTAAAACTAGCCGCCGAACATATTGGACAACTCAAAGGAGAGCAAATACCCATGGGATTGACCAAAGCGGCTGAAAACCGTTTGGCTTTTACAACTCGGGAACCCATTGGGGTGGTAGTGTCAGTAAGTGCCTTCAATCATCCTTTGAACCTGATCGTGCATCAGGTAGCTACTGCGGTGGCCGCAGGATGTCCGGTCATTGTGAAACCAGCCCTCACTACTCCGCTTTCTTGTTTGGCTTTTGTAGAGATACTCAAAGAAGCGGGCTTGCCCGATGGATGGTGCCACGCGATTGTTTGTGATAATGATGTAGCCGAATATTTGGTGACTGACGAAAGGGTAAATTATTTTTCATTCATTGGTTCGGCTCGAGTAGGATGGTACCTCAAATCCAAGCTATCACCAGGTACTCGTTTTGCGCTAGAGCATGGGGGGGCTGCTCCTGTCATTGTGGAGCCCGATGCCGATTTAGAAGAAATGTTGCCGGCTTTGGCCAAAGGTGGTTTTTACCATGCCGGGCAAGTGTGTGTATCAGTACAAAGGGTTTTTGCCCATGAAAATATTTGTGAGGAAGTAGCCAACCAATTGGCCGATTTGGCTATACAGTTAAAGGTGGGTGATCCAACATTGCCCAATACCGAGGTAGGGCCCTTGATTTTGCCTCGCGAAGTGGATCGGGTAGAGGCTTGGGTGCAAGAAGCCCTCGACAAAGGAGCTCGCCTGCTTTGCGGTGGAAAACGGATTTCCAATACTTGTTACGAACCCACGGTATTGCTCAATCCTCCCCATGATGTAAAGGTATCTACTCAGGAGATTTTTGGCCCAGTAGTGTGTGTGTATACCTATAGTGACCGTGATGAAGCCATTCGTTTGGCCAATGACTTGGACGTGCATTTTCAGTCATCGGTGTTTACTAAAAACCTTGATGTGGCTCTGGAGTGTGTACGTAAACTCAATGCCAATGCAGTGATGGTTAATGATCATACGGCTTTTCGGGTAGATTGGATGCCTTTTGGTGGACGTGATGTTTCGGGGCATGGCATGGGTGGCATTCAGCATAGTATGCACGAAATGACTAGAGAAAAATTGATGGTGATTAAAAGTAAGAGTGTGTAGCTTTTATGATACATAACAGGTGATTTCTTTTCAGACCTGGTAAGTGTTTGAAATTTACCAGGTTTAAAACACCAGTAGTAAAACTTTAAAATTGAATCAAATGAACTACTTTGAGGAACGGACTCCGAAACACTTTGCTATTGGGTTGCTAATGGTCATTTGGTTGGCCTCTTGTGGTAGTACCAATGAAACCGTAACTCCTAGTGGCCCCCAACAACTTGAGTTTCCAAACTGCGAACTCTCAAGGGTAGAAAACACGATCTCTTCTGGTGCTGTGCAATCTTACCAATATACTTATGAAAATAACCGTTTGGTTCAGGCTGATTTTTATACCCAGAATGAATTCAATTCACGTAAGATTTTTATCTATGACAACCAAGGAAACCTGGCTTATATGTTAGGGCAAAACGATACTTTGTCAAATGTACAGGATACGATTGTGGTTTATGAGTTCAAGGATGGATTGTTGAGCAAAGATACCCATTACAACCCCACCAACAAGGAAATATTGACTGTGACGGAATACACCTACGAAAACGGTTTTCTGAAAACAATCAAAGTGATCAATAATGAAGCAGGGGAAGATAAACCCGTAGCCTATCAAGTAGAAAGTGATGAAAGGGGAAATCCAATCAAAGTAGTATTGTCAGCCGTGAATGGGGCCCCACCTCCTATTACGTTGGAAACTTTCTATGAGTATGATGACCAATTCAATCCTTATTATCAATTCCCCGATTTTATTGGAATACCCTATTTTACCCAGAATAACATCGTAAAAACTACCCAGGTTTTGAATGGCCAAACCAGTGTTGAGCAAAACGACTTGATGTATCATCATCATGGGTTCATTCAAAGGCGTAGTTCACCCACCGGTCAAGGGGAGTTTGTGTCAGCCTTTACCTATCAATGCCAATAAGGTAGGTCTGAATACAGTCTTTGAGTATAAAAAGAACAACAGTTGATTGAGTAAAACTGAATATAAGCGTTGTTGTACTTCGTTTTTCCTGGTGTTGATTGGTATAGGTGGAGCATATTTCTTATTTTTCAAGAACAAGAACAAAGAAAAAATTGAAAAACTATGAAAGCGGCTTCTATCAAAGAGATAAAATATGAGTTGAGCAATCGTTCCGAAAAGGAATTGATTGAAACCTGCCTGAAAATGGCCCGATTCAAAAAAGACAACAAAGAGTTGTTGACCTATTTGTTATTTGAAGCCTCAGACGAGGAAGGGTATGTAGCCAATATTAAAACCGAAATGGAAGAGGAGTTTGCTCTCTTGAATACCAAGAGTTTTCATATTGCCAAAAAAGGAGTATGGCGAATTCAGCGGACCGTTAAAAAATACATTCGTTATTCCAAAAACAAAGAAACCGAAGTAGACCTAATGCTATACTTTTGCAATCAGCTTCACCAACTTCACCAAAGTGTAGGAGGAGGGATCAGTTATGTATTGCAGAGCCTCCTAGATCGCCAAATTGCCTCGGTGCGCAAAGCCATTGCCAAGCTACACGAAGACTTGCAGTACGACTACAACCTGGAGCTGGAGGCTTTGGTAGAAGATATCAACGCGAGCTGATCAGGTGATGGAATACGAAGTAGCCAAAGCTAGAGTACTTGCCTTTTTGAATCAAGGTAAGAGCAGTGAAAAGTTGATGGTACACGAACCTGCCGAGCAACAACCTTATGGCTGGGTTTTTCATTATGCTTACGAAAGCTTGTTCCATCCTAGATTAAAAGAAGTGGAACAAAAACTAAAAAACTGTATACAACAAAGTCAGTCAGAAGTAGCTTGCCTGGAAGCGTTGACTTCAGAAGAGCGAACTATCTATGAAAATGCAAATGATCATTTATTGGCGGGTAATCGCCCCATTTTTATAGACAAAGACACTGGTGGCCTGATGTTTTGTAGCAATTACTCTACAGAGATAGATATGCAGTTGGTTCGGGAACAAAAAACTGGGAAGCAGTTTATTTGGAAGGTCTACCTTAAGCAAAACCTGAGAAAAGAAAAAGCAAAACTCACTTCTTTAAGACAGGAGTTGAACAAAACCCCAGTAGAAATACTGCAACTGATTGACAAGTGTAACCAAAACGAACCTTTTTGGCAAACCGATAAGATAGAAGAGTTGGTACGTATCAAGCTGTTTTTGAAGGAATTGGAAATTCAATTTGAAGTAGTAGAATTTGAAAAATGAAGCATTTTGGAACAATACATAGGTATCGATTAATCATACTATTATCCCTCATTGTTGCCATGGCTACCACTTGTCGAAGTTACCAATCAGGCATACGCTACCAACCCAAAGGATGTAAAAGTGGGCGGATAATATACGCTACTGATGATTATGGCGAATACAAAAAAGCATACGCTCAAATGTTTGACAGTGTAGCCAAAGATCGGGTAGCACAATGCTTGTGTGGAAAGTTCAAACGTCACTTTAGAACTGATAGATATTCGGTGATGGTCATCGAACCATTGTATGTGAGTCTACAGCATTGTACGGGAGTATACGCAAAACGATTCTTTTTTCATAATCACCCCAATTTCCGAAATGGACACCCTCATAATGTTTTTTTGATAGATGGCAATCGGTATCGAGAAGTACCTGAAGACACCCTCAAACTCAGAAAGCTACTGTTTCACCCAACCTCTAATTTTGCCAAAGTCTATTCCAAGGAAGTGTTAGAAGGAATATATCGAGACATAAAATACGGTAGAATATGGACCAAATTCGCCTCTATATTAGGGCCTTATCATATCAAAAACAATGGCATCACGATTTACAATGCGAACAAGGAATAGGTATTGGCTAGTCGTATCACTCTGAGCCCAGCGAAGCGTCTGAGTATCAATGATTCTCCCTTCTGACTACTAATTCACTACGTTGAATATAGTAAAGTTACCACTTCGGTTTCTTGACGCCCAAGGAGAATATCTTAAAACGAAATAGCACTTGATCTATCTGTTTTTGAGTTTGAAAAATAAAATCGTAAAAGTATCCCTGTTTTTCCTTATCTTTACCTTGTAATTATTCACAAATCCCAATTTATGTCTGCGATAGCATAACTGGGTTAGGTTCAGAGTTTACTCCCTAATCCACCATTTCCTACAATTTTTTGGGTCTTGATTTCTCAAGGCCACTCGTCTTCTATTACGTTTACTCAATATTATAAAACGGTGATGATCCGATGATTGTGCTCTAAAAAGCCCAATGATCTATGCTTTTATTTGATCTAAAAAAGTCAAGCTTCACTGGGTGCTGATGGTTTATGGAATGTCAGACATATTTCAAGGTTTGACGTTTTGTGACCAACCATCAAAGTTAGTAAAACGGAAAAAATAAAGTAATCCAAATTTGGTGTA
>CALDJV010000300.1 GCA_937899305.1 uncultured Cytophagaceae bacterium | reverse complement strand
TTTGTTAGTGTTTTCATTTTAAAGACAAACCGTATTCAAAAAGGGAGTAGGCTTGTCTTATTTTTTTATTGATTTAGTTCATAGTGTTCAAGAAATTCGTCTTTGTTAGTGTTTTCATTCTTAAGACAAACCGTATTCAAAAAGGGAGTAGGGGATTAGTTAAAAAATATTAAATTGTTCAGCCTTCGGCTCATTGTTGCATTGCTCTATTGTTCCGCTGTGCTCATTGTTGTATTGTTACGCGAGACGATGATTGGATTCTAGTTCCTTCGGCTTCGCTCAGGACTAAAGGTTTCACAAATATGATAATGTTTCTATTGTTTCGCCTGCGGCTTATTATTGCATTGCTAAATTGTTGCGCGAAGCGTCACATCTACTGTCAACAGTGGACTATGGACCGTCGACCAATGCTGTTTCCTTAACACTATTCGAGTCCATATGGCGAGTAGCGTTTCCCCCAAATGGGGGAATTAAAGGGGGCTTTGGTGGATGACCATTACATACCTAAACCCTTAAGGAAACAGCATTGGACCGTCGACTGTGGACTAAAGAAACTATGGACTGAAAAACAAAAAGCTACGAACTACCAGCTCCTAACTAAAAAAACTATGGACTTGCACGCAAAAACTACCAACTCCTGACTACGAACTACTAACTAGAGAAAACTGTGGACTAAAAAAACTACTTAGTAAAACGCTTGCGATATGCTGAGGGAGTCTCACCGGTTAGTTTTTTGAAAGCATTGTTAAAAGCCGATTTAGAATTGTAGCCTACCAAGTCAGCAATTTGTTCTATAGTGAGATTTGCTTGGTCAGTATCCACCAAAACTTGCTTGGCTTCCTCTACCCGATAATGAGCCAAAAGCCCAAAAAAGTTTTTTTCCAGGCGCTCGTTCAGCACCTGGGAGATATTGTGTGAAGAAGTAGCCATTGTTTTGGCAAGCTGAGAGAGTGAAAGTAAATTATCTCGGTAAATCTTCTCCTTTTCCATCAAATGTATCAGCTTGTGCAACATCGCGGTTTTGTCAGCATCACTCAAGCTAGATTTCCGGTATTTGGCTGTTTTATTCTTTTGGGGCGACGACAGCAACGGTTTTCTGAAAATATCTGGATGCTGAAAAAGCGTAAAGCTGATGTAGTAAATTATGGCTGCACCCATCGCCGCACTGGTATAATCCTGTAAATCTTGATAGACAAAAAAAGTGCGATATATCCAATGCTCGTAGCTGAGTAGAGACAATAGAAACAAGTTTCTGAGCCACCGTAATTTTGGCTGAGGAAGCTCCCAAAACTTGACCTTTAATTGGCGGTAACAAGCTTGCAATTGCCAAACAATGAGTCCATAATAAATCCCATTGAAAAGAATAGAGATCAGGTTGATGTGTTTTTTAATTCCCAATGGATCTTCGCTCCACAATTCTTGAGTAGCCAAGTGAGGGAGTTCTGGATGATAAGCACTCAAAAAGGCATTGTATTTATAGTCGGACGACTGGATAAAAAAAAGTAAAGCATATAACAGATACAGCCCAAAAGGAATAAAATGTAATCCCCAACGAGGAGGGAGTTGTTGTTTGAGAAAGGCATAGATACATAAAAACAACACGGGGCCATAAGCGAAGTTGAAGGGTTCGGATGCATCGTAATAATGAAGAAAGTAAACGATGTACCCACTGTAGCAGAGAAAGATCTCGAGCAAGGTGGCGGTATTGATGATGAGGTAACCCGCCAAGAGCCGATTGGTTGCTGCTTTACGAGCCTTGCCTCCTGCCAATACCAAACTCAAAAAAAAGGCTTGAACGACTCCCAGAAATATCAGAACCGCAAATACATCTAACTGAGGTGAAACCATCTCACAAGATAAAAGGAGGGATGGATTAGACCAAGATTTCGTTCCTTCTGATTTATCATTGGTTGTAGACGAGCCATAAAAAGTCAAAGCCTGATACCTAGTAGTATCAGGCTTTGAATGATTTTAAAGCTTATTTTGATCAATTACAGAGTACTTAATTCTTTCGGATCGTTTTGGTGGTTTTAGTACCAAAAAACATCACCATGTCTACTCGGCGATTGTTTTGTCGTCCTTTGGCAGTATCGTTGGTATCTATGGGGCGAGCCTCTCCGTACCCTTCACTGGTGATACGTTTGGCCGGAATGCCCTTACTGATAAAATACGCTCTTACCGAGGCAGCCCGATTTTTAGAAAGGTTCAGGTTATTCTCGTCCTTTCCTACACTATCGGTGTGTCCTTCTAAATGAATGTTAGATTTGGGGTACTTTCTAAGTAATGCCACTACTTCGTCTAAAATTGGGAAAGAAATCGGTTTGATATCCGCCTTAGAGAAAGCAAACAAAACCTTACTGGCCTTCTTGAGTACATCTACTTCTTGTTGCTGTAGAATTTCGGGACATCCTTTGTTTTTCTTGGGACCGGGTTTATCAGGACATAAATCATCTTCATCATAAGTGCCATCACCGTCACGGTCTTTACGTTTAGGAGGGGGGCAGCCTTTCAGTTTCTTAGTACCAGGTTTATTGGGGCATTTGTCTACCAGGTTAGGAATACCATCTTGGTCGTCATCTGGCAAACAACCAAATTCATCTACTTCTATCATAATAGACAAGGTCTCCTTTTTGCCATTTACTGGAACTTCCACCTCATAAATCGACGAATAACGAATCAGACTATCCAATTCCCGTAACCGACTATTGATATTGGCTCGGGTGGCCTCATCTGCTCCTCGTAGTTTTTTTAATTCTCGGCTTTTCTTGATCAATAACCTGCGACGACGCATCTCAAAATTTTTGCGCACATTTCTAAAAACAACCACTATCTTTTTTCCTTTGAAAGAAACCGGCTTGGCCAATTCAAGGTTAGAGATCAATTCGGGCGTTGTAGGGCACTTGTCCCGTACATTGGGCACACCATCGTAGTCGCTGTCAACGGTATATACTGGAGACACATACTGGGCCTGTATAGGAGCATGCCATCCCACAAGTAGTAGTAAACCAAAAAATATGATGGGCTTTGGGGTTTTACGTGTTTTCAATTTCATTGCAAATAGGAAATGTAAAAAAATAATAACCTGTTTAAATAATAATAGACCGCATACACCTGAATGTAATGGTGGTAAATATACAATTTAATAATCGATGTTATATAAAAATAAATAGCGAACCCTCATTCAGCGATAATTAATTACGAAGGAAGAGGTATGATTTTTTAATAAACGGTTGAAACAAGCCATCGTTCGTAATATACGCGAGATTTTGAAGCCTCAAAACCAAGCGTGACAATGTGAGTCAAATGAGTGAAGCTATTGATGTAATTTTACTTAAAACGTATAATTTGTCAAAGTAGTCTTTAAGAGCCCGCTCTTTTCCATTCCACCGTTTGAGTTGGGAAAGCAATATCAATCCCCTCTTTGTCGAAAAACTGTTTTATTTTCATGTTGATAGAATCCTGTACCTTGCGGCGGAGCGGAGGGATATTACAGGCCACATCACAAGCAATGTATACATCGAGCGAAAAGTCACCAAAGTTGGTAAATTCTATTTCATAAGTACCTTTTATCACTCGTTTGGTGTTGTTCAAGGCTTCTTCCACTAGTTTTTTAGCCGTTATAATCTGGCGATCGGTCATGTCATAAGTAAGCCCAATAGTAAAAATGAGCCGAGTCACCTTGTATTTGTTATAGTTTTTGACCGCAGTTTCGGTAATCAAATGATTGGGAATGGTCACTAAAAATCCCTCATAAGTCTTGAGACGGATAGACCGCAACCCGATTTCTTCTATCACTCCCTCAAAGTTGTTTACCTCTACATAATCTCCCAGTTTAAAGGGACGATCACTGATAATGGTAATTCCTCCGAAAATGTTTTTCAGCAATTCTTGAGCCGCCAGTGCCACTGCCAATCCTCCAATACCCAAACTGGCTACCAAAGAACTTACATTATAGCCAAAGTTATTAATGATGAGAATGAGCGCAATAAGAATCAAGGTAAACCGAATAATCTTACGAGAAAGAGGAAGAACGTGGTCATACAGCTCATTTTTTTCTTCGGTGAGGTGGGTTTTTTTACTCCGATAACTGGCCAGAATACGATCTATCAGCCTAATGATGAGCCAGGCAATGGCAATGGTAAAAAAACTATTGGTGGTGTGGGTAAACAGCCCATATATTCGCTCATTCAAGGTAAGGTGATGATAGCCAAAGTAAAAGCCAATAATGACTACCAATGCCACTAAAGGTTCCTCTACCATATCAATGATGAGGTCATCGAGCGTACTTTTGGTTCTACTGGTAATGCGTCGGACATACTTTTTGAGCACAAAATACAGCAATCGCCCTATGATGATACCACCCAATAGATACGCTAAAAAAGTTAAATACTGGAGTACGGTATTGTCTTGAAAGCGATATTGGAGTATTTGGCTTAGGGTGGATTGTAAAAATATCGACAGTATCATAAGGAGTCAGGTATATTGGAACCAGAGAATTTACAAGGTTTCACCTATTTGAAGTGGTTCAATGTCTTTGCAAAACATTGAACCATTTCGGAGTGGAGTCATCAAACCCTCAAGTGATGGCTTGTTTGGTACTACTGGGCAGTGTTTTGAGCCGGTGGAGGAGTGTTGGCTACCTTTTCCATTCTAAAACCATAACTACTGGGGAAATACCCAATTTTAAAGGTCTGTTCCTCATTGTTGATCATAATTTTAAACAAAATATAATGATCCTGAATAGGCAACAGCTTGCCAATTTCTTCTTCTCGCCCGTGGGTCAACTCAATTCGAGTCTGAATCCCCATGCGTACTTCCTTAATGCGGGCTTCATGCTTTTTTTTACCTTCCGAATAAGCGATGGCTTCTTCCCAAGTAACCGTATCTTTTTCTAGTTTGGGAGGGTTACGTTCGAGTTCCTCCAATTCGGCCTTCATTTGATCTACCTGATTTTTGAAGGTAATAAAATCTCGTACTTTGGTTGCTACAGTTTGGTAATCCATATATATAAGTAAGTTTTAGTTTTCTTTAGCTTAGTAGTTCATAGTCAGGAGTTGGTAGCTTTTGCTTTCAAGTCCGTAGTTTCTTTAGTCCACAGTCGACGGTCCACTAATTCAGTGAAAAATGAAAAACGTAAAATGAAAAATGATACACCGCTTTGCGCAACCATTTAGCAATGCAACAATGAGCGCAGCGGAACAATAGCAAAAGATCATCGCCTCGCGCAACCATTTAACAATTTAACCATAAAACAATGAGCGAAGCGGAACAATAGAACCATAAAATTACCCTTTATAAATAAGGGGCTTTCCTTTCGACTTCAACAATTTTTTGTTTTGGTAGGCAATTTCTCCGTTTACAATCACCGTATCTATTCCATCCGAAAACTGATTGGGGTTGGCCACACTTGCCTTGCCACGAATTGTTTTAGGGTCAAAAATAGTAACATCCGCAATATTTCCATCCTTGAGAACCGCCCGGTCGTTGAGCGAAGGACGCATCAGACGAGCAGGCAGCGTCGTTACTTTGTCCAAAATTTTCTCAAAGCTCATCCCAATATCCATACCATGCCGGATCGCGGTAGCAAAACATCCCGCTCCTCGAGGATGATTATTGGCCCGTGGGGCACTTTGAATGCCTCCATCTGAACCAATCATACAAAAATCGGTCTGAAGCGCCAAGTCAATCGTTTTTTCGAAAGGCATGGTACCCTCGGGCACCGCTACCAACACCCCATGTCGTCGACGATAAGTAGGGAAATTTTGAGCGGTAATTTTTCTACCCGTGCCTACCACGGTCAAGTCAGTATAGGTCATTCCGAAGCGCTTGCGCCAGCCTGGGGCAAATCGCTTAGATACAATATAAGTAGCCCAATAACTATAAGGGTACACACAACAAGTGATTTCCAAGCCCATATTATTGGCATTTTGAATCATTTCGAGGGCTTTTTCCATATTAAAGGTTCCCCCAGTAGAATGCAAATGATCTATGTGGATACGAGCTCCACCCGATTCGCGCGCCAAGCGAATGGCTTCTTTTACCCCTTCTAGCTCTCGTTTTTCGTCAGAATACCTCAAGTGCAAAAACAAAGGACGATCATATTTTTTGGCCAGCTTGGCATATTGCAATACCTCTGCATAAGTAGTATCGGGTTGGTATTCCATACTATGAGCCACGGCCAGGGCGCCTTGCTCCAGCCCTTGTTCTACATAATAATACCGTTTGGCCATCGGGTAACGGAGCCTGAGGCGCATTACAAAAATACTGACCCCATAATTGGTGTAGTGAGGAACCCGGTCGAAGTATTGGTGAAACTTTCGGGGAAACATGGCCCCTCCGTGCATTTGTAATACCGTAGTAACCCCATCACTGATTTTATACTTTTCAAATAAGCGATAAGTTTGCCTTGGGTTGCTGGCATTGTCTCCAAGTATGTCTATGAAACCCGGGCTTACAATCTTACTAGAAGCATCTATCACGGTACGCCCTTCCAATGGAGCTTCACTCAGCTTTAGTTTGCCGCTATAGGTAATGCCCACGTTGAGTGACTTCAAGGCTCCTTGAGTGAACACCCTTCCCCCTTTTATCACAATTTTGTATTGCTTGTCTTGACCTACCAGTACCAAGGGAGCAATTGCTGCTGCGGTACCTGCCACGGCTATTTTTTTTAGAACCGCTCGTCGGTTTTCCCCCTTAGGTTGTGGGGTGAGGTCGTTTGTATTGTCTTTCAATGCGCTCATTTTTTTAAATAGTCCACATCAGGATTTAAAAACATAGAAAATGCCCTGTCTACTAGGTAACATCATTTATACCAAGCCTGATTACTCAATCATTGAGCTACAGTATAAACTGAATGTCAAGGCTTGCCAATATTTTCAATCCGTGATTGCATTGTTCAAATT
>CALDJV010000299.1 GCA_937899305.1 uncultured Cytophagaceae bacterium | reverse complement strand
TTTGGAATGATACAAAAATCAATTCGTGAATAACCACTATAAGCCTAAGATCTTAAGGAACCGACCAAAGGGAGCTCTGCGCTTGCGCTAAACAGCATTGGACCATCGACTATGGACCAAAGATAAACCCTCAACTTGAAGTCAAAACGAAACTTTATTTTTCACGAATTACTTTGGTAATTATTCTACCGCCTTTTTTTGAGAGAGTGATTTATCGACAAAGTAAATGATGAGCCCTAAAAGTATGGTGCCCAGGGCAATCAATGAACCTGCGGTTTCTTCCTTTAGTAAGAAAAACATGGTCCAGCCTGTAGCTACCAAGAAGATAAAAGGAGTAACGGGGTACCCCCAGGTTTTGTAAGGTGTATTGACAATGCCTTCTTTTTCGGCCAATTCAGCCTGCAAGGCTGCTTTTTGGTCTTCGGCCAGCTGATCGCTCTCTAACCTGGATCGGAGCGAAGCCAATTCTAATTTGATTTTCCCTCGGCGGTTACGCATGATAAAAATACCCAGTACCGTAGAAAACGTGAAAATATCCAGAGAAAAGGCAATGTATTTTACAATAGCGTCAAAAGAAGCAGTAAGAATCAGGGCCAGAGAAATGGTAGATTGTAAGAATATGGCAACAATAGGAATTCCTTTTTTGTTTTTACGGCCAAACCTGGCAAGCAAAGGTAAATCTTCTCCCATTACTTGGGTTACCCTTGGACCAGCAAATACCATGGCACTAATTGAGGAGATAAGCAAAAGCGCAATCATCAATCCCATTGTTTTGCCCAAAGCATCTCCAAATATATTGTTAGCCGCCAAGTACCCTACCTCGAGTGGGGTGCCAAAATCAGCCGCCTGTTTACTGGCCAATTCGGTTACTGGAATGGTATATAAAAATACGTAGTTCAATAACAAATAAATGGCGGTCACCAATAGTGTACCCAAAAACAGAGATCGAGGTACGTTCTTTTTAGGGTTTATAATTTCATTGGATAAATAAGCCGATGCGTTCCACCCTGAATAAGCAAAGGAAACATAAGCCAAATTGACGGCAAAAGCAGAACCAAAGATAAGGGTCCAGTCGCCAGATTGAGGGGCAAGGGTAAATATTTCAGGGGATTCGGTCATAAAGAAGCCTCCCAAAATAAAACCAATTACCAAGATCACTTTTATAAGCGTAGAGTAGCGCTGAAAAATACTCCCTGCTTTGATATCGTAAGAGTGGATGAGGGTAATAAGTATCAATACTACTACCGCCACTACTACCTGATCAACTGCAGGATAGACACTCGAGGTATATTTGCCAAGGGCAATCGCAGCCGCGGCCACTGGTGCCGAAAACCCTACAGTAGCCGATACCCAACCCGACAAGAAGCCAAATGCAGGATGATAGACCTTCGATAAATAGTTGTATTCACCACCCGAACGGGGAAACATCGCGGCCAATTCGCCATAGCTCAGGGCTCCACACAGTGCCACAATACCACCTACCAGCCACAGCATCAAAATAGGAAAGTAAGGAGCGAAAGTGCCTTTAAGAACTTCAAACTGAAACCCGGCAGCCTGAAAACCAATACTGGTAAAAACTCCTGCGCCTACCATATTGGCTACTACAATGGCAATGGCAGTAAAAAAGCTTACATTTCTTATCTGAGTGTTAGACATGTGGCCTGTCTTAAAATAGTGAACAAAAAAAAGTAAGCGATAAAAAGCTCGCTTACTTCAGATTAATAAAAGATAGTTTCGCGTCGTGAAGTTGTAAAAACTTTGCGTAAAAACTAAACGTAGGCTTAAATTTTTTGGACAATCAACAAATTTTAAGACAAAGACTGATTCTTGATAGAAGCCAGTTTCAAAATCTTTTCATATTCTTCAGGGGTCAAATCATTGAAGAAAAAGTACACTGGATCGATCTGTTTGCCGTTTTTCAATACCTCATAGTGTACGTGAGGTGCAGTAGAGAACCCAGTACTTCCTACATAACCAATACATTGGCCACGTTTTACCTTGTCGCCTGGCTTTACTTTGAAACTGGCCATGTGGGCATAGCGAGTTACGTAGTTGTAGCCGTGATCGATGTCTACCGTGTTACCGTATCCTCCCATGTATTCCGATCGTTTTACTACGCCATCAGCTGTGGCATAAATGGGGGTATTATAAGGAGCAGCAAAGTCGATACCAGGGTGAAAATGAGCCACCTTGTACAAGGGGTGCATGCGCATTCCAAAACCAGAAGTCAAGCGGGTAAGTTGTTTGTTAGAGATAGGCTGAATAGCGGGAAGATGGGCCAACATTTTAGATTTATCTTTGACCATCTTGATAATTTCGTCGTAAGATTTGGTCTGTACATACATCTTACGCTTTAGCTGGTTTACCTTCTTGAAAGTATTGATTACCAGCGATTTTTTGTCTTTGGCCAAGCCAGATTTGAGCACTTGCTCGTAGGCTTTGTCGTTTTTTACTCCCGATGCTCTTACTGAAGTAGGAATGGGGTTGGCCTCAAATATGAGTCGGTATACATTATTATCCCTTTTCTGAAGAGACGCCATCATACCATTCATTTGGTCAAGGCGATTGTTGAGAATGGAATAAAATGTTTCAAGTTTTTCATTTTCATTGTACAACACCTTTTCCTTATCACTCTTGTAATATTTCCCAAGCAAAAAGGTGAGTCCAACAGCAATTAATACCGAGAGGGTCAAAAAGCCTAAAAGGTTGAGTATGATATCAGAGGTTTTTACCTTTACCCGCTCGTATTTGCAGGTCTCGTTATCATAATAGTATTTTACTCTAGCCATTATAAATTATTCTAGGTCTTAACAAGCTTTGATGGTTTAACAGCAATTACAAATTTGGTCAAATTATTTTATCTTTTTTTAAAGATGTAAGAATAAATTTGTTTTTAACTTTGTGCCAAATAATTTGCGAAAGACTCAAAACTTGCAAAAAACAATCCAGTTTGGCAAATATTATTTTGCCAAACCGCACAAATATATAAATAACAAAGTTAATGATTGTAGCGTAAGGCTCAAAATTTTGCTATTGATGGCCAAATAAGTGCCCAATTACAGCATTAACCATTTATCATTCAATAATTGTAGACTTCGGATGGACTCCAAAAGCATAAGACAAAAGTTTCTGGATTTTTTCAGAGAAAAGCAACATCAAATTGTGGACTCAGCACCACTGGTTGTAAAAAACGACCCTACCTTGATGTTTACAAATGCTGGCATGAACCAGTTCAAGGATTTCTTTTTAGGCACTAAAGCTCCTCAAGATCGTAGGGTAGCCGACACCCAAAAATGTTTGCGGGTATCGGGCAAGCACAATGATTTAGAAGAAGTAGGCCGTGATACCTATCATCATACGATGTTTGAGATGTTGGGTAACTGGTCGTTTGGTGACTACTTTAAACAAGAAGCCATTGCTTGGGCCTGGGAGCTATTGACCGAAGTATTTGCATTGCCCAAAAACCGTTTGTATGTCACGGTGTTTGAAGGACACCAAGAAGATGGCCTGAAAGCCGACCAAGAAGCTTTTGATATTTGGAAAACCTACATCGACGAAGATCGCATCATCTACGCTCCCAAAGCCGACAACTTCTGGGAAATGGGCGAGACTGGACCTTGTGGGCCTTGTTCAGAAATCCACATTGACTTGCGAGACGAGGCCGACATTGCCAAAGAACCAGGTAAGCCATTGGTAAACCAAGACCACCCTCAAGTGGTAGAAATCTGGAACTTGGTATTTATCCAGTTCAACCGATTGGCCGATAAATCGCTGGAAAACCTGCCTGACAAGCACGTAGATACCGGGATGGGTTTTGAGCGCTTGGCGATGGCCATGCAGGGCAAAAAGTCGAATTATGATACGGACGTGTTTCAGCCAATGATTCAGCACATTGCTGGTGAAGCAGGAGTAACCTACGGTGAAAACGAAAACATTGACATTGCCTTGCGGGTAATTTCTGACCACATTCGAGCCATTTCTTTTGCCATTACCGACGGCCAATTGCCTTCTAACAACAAGGCAGGATATGTTATTCGTCGTATTTTGCGCCGGGCGGTACGTTATGGATATTCGTACCTCAACTTCAAGGAGCCTTTTATGTATACTTTGGTTCCTCGTTTGGCAGAGCAATTCAAGGAGGTTTTTCCAGAACTTGAGCAACAAAAAGCCCACGTAGCCAATACCATCGAACAAGAGGAAAAAAGCTTTTTGCGCACTTTGGAAAATGGCCTAAAATTGTTGGATAAAGTAGTAGCCGAAACCAAAGAAAAGCAGCAAAAAGAAATTGATGGCCAGAAGGTATTTACTTTGTCAGATCGATATGGCTTTCCGCCTGATTTGACTAACCTGATTGCAGAAGAGAACGGCTTAAAGATAGATGAGAAAGGATTTGAGCAAGAGTTGGATGTTCAGAAAAACCGCTCGCGCCAAGCACAGCAAAAATCTACTGGCGACTGGGAGGTGCTCAACGATGGCGAAGTAGAATTTATTGGATACGATGCATTGGAAAGCTTTACCAAAGTTTTGCGTTACCGCGAAATTGAGGTGAAGAAGAAAAAACAATATGAAATTGTACTGCAAACCACGCCATTTTACGCCGAAAGTGGAGGGCAAGTAGGAGACAAGGGTACTCTTGAGTTTAGAGCTGAAAGTGGTACAGTGACCATTCCGGTGATTGATACCAAAAAAGAAAACGACTTAATCATTCACTATACACCCAAGAACGATTTTATGAAAATCGCTGACTTGGCCGAGGTAGAAGTGTTTGCCCAGGTAAAAAAACAACGACGTCAACTTACTGAGAACAACCACAGTGCTACTCACTTGGTACACTCGGCCTTGCGCCAGGTATTGGGTGACCACGTAGAGCAACGAGGTTCACTGGTAAACGACGAAGTGTTGCGTTTTGACTTTTCGCACAATGCCAAGATGACCGACGAAGAGATCATCGAGGTAGAGCGCATTGTCAATGAAAAGATTCGGGAAAACATCGCGTTGCAAGAAGATCGAGAGGTTCCTTTCAAAGAAGCCACCGAGAAAATGGGCGCAACCGGTTTGTTTGGCGAAAAATATGGGGATACCGTACGAGTAATTACTTTTGATGCCAATTACTCGCGAGAATTGTGCGGAGGTACCCACGTGAAACATACGGGGATGATTGGGTTTTTCAAGATTACTACTGAAACCTCGGTTTCGGCAGGAGTACGAAGAATCATTGCGGTGACGGCCAACCAAGCCGAAGGGTTTGTGAAGGAGCAGGTAGATTTGGTCAATCAAGTGAAGGATTTGCTCAAAAACCCTGCGGATTTACCCAAGGCAGTAGAGGCCCTTTTAAACGAAAAGAACGATTTAAACAGACGCATTGAAGTACTTGAAAATCAGCAGGTTCAAAGCATTAAGCAAGATTTGTTGAGTAAGGTGAAGCCTACCAATGGAGTCAATGTAATTGCCCAGAAGGTGAACTTGCCTTCGGCCGATGCGCTCAAAAGCTTGGCGTATGACTTGCGCAAAGACCAACAGGATTCTTTCATTGTATTGGCCGCTGACATTCAGGGAAAACCCCAAGTAGCGGTGATGATTTCAGATAGCTTGGTAGAAACCAAATCGTTGAATGCTGGAAAAATCGTGAAAGATTTGGCCAAGGAAATCAAAGGTGGAGGAGGTGGACAACCTTTCTTTGCTACCGCAGGTGGAAAAGATTTGACCGGCCTGGACAAGGTGGTGGCACGTGCTGATGAATTTATTTAGCCTCGATATAGTCAATTTACTGGGTTTTGGGGATAAAATTTTCCCCAATGCCCTTTTTTTAATATATTATTACACGTTTTTTTGTTTTTTCAACATATAAACTTGATTTACACAAACATTGAATAATGAGCTATAGATGTTAGTCAGGCCCAATGCGGTGCATACAAATGAACAAGTTTTGAAAGATTGGTAGACTAAAGTATGAGGTATTTACCTTTGTTTTTTTGCCGAGTTTGCCCATTACGGGACACGTTCCTCAGACCTGATTACTGTTCGCTATTCTTTACAGGCGTAATGTCAGTTAGCAAATTACCCGATCCCCAGCATATTACATCTAATATTATTTTCACTCAATGGCGAATACATCAACCCCAAAAGTATTGATTATCGAAGATGACGCAATCAATGCCTTTGTGTTACAAAAATTTATTGAAAAAAAATACATTGCCGTGATGGCCAAAAATGGTCAGGAAGCACTCCAGATATTGCAAAAAGAAACTTTTGGAGTCATTTTAATGGACATCAATCTGGGGGACGAAGACTTGGATGGAGTACAATTACTGCAAAGGATAAGAGCCATTCCCAGTCAGGCGAGTACTACGGTGTTTGCGGTGACAAGTTTTGCGATGCGAGGTGACAAGGAGTCTTTTCTGAAAGCTGGTTTTGATCAATATTTTTCCAAGCCCATTGAACACTCCGTTATCATGAAAGCCATTGAGGAGGTGCTTTGATTGTTATATTTTTACATGATTTTATTGTTAAATAGTTTTATTGTTTCGCTGCGCTGATTGCTGCATTGTTAAATGGTTGCGCGAAGCGATGATTTATTTCTATTGTTACATTGTTACCTTTGGCTCATTGTTAAATTGTTGCGCGAGGCGTTCACTTTTCATTCTGCGTTTTTCATTTTTCAATTAATTGTTCCGCCTTCGGCTCATTGCTACATTGTTCAATTATTAGGCGAGGCGATGATCAAACTTTCATTTTCGCAAATATGATAATAGTTGTTTTACTTCGCTTTGCGCTACTGTGGACTATGGACTATCGACCGTGGACTAAAAAACTATGGACCATCGACTATCGACTGAAAATCAAAAAACTACCAACTCCTGACTCCGAACTAAAAAAACTGTGGACTATGGACCGTTGACTGTGGACTAAAAAAACTAAAAAACTAAATCTGCTGTCCCCAATTTTGCAAATGGGTTTGTAGCTTCTGGAAATACCGTTGGTGTAGGCTGTACACAATGACCTCAAAGGTATATACTTCGTGGTTTTCTTCTATCAGTTTGATGTGCGGTTTTTGGGTGATGGAAGCCCAAGGGGTGTTGAGGATCACACTCTTGGCTTGCTCTATGGTTTCGGTTACCGCGTATTTTTTAGACAATTGCAAGGTGAAGGTATGGTTTTTTACTTTATCTCCCGATTTAGACAGTGTTCGTTTTACCCCCGATACTGAACTGTAAGGCATCGTGATGACCTCTCCTTGAAAGTTCTCCAGCTTGACGCTGAAATATCCCAACTCTTTGACCCTTCCTTCTACATCACGTACCTTAATTCGTTCGCCAATATTGAAAGCGCCTTCTAGCTTGAGCACCACACCAGCAATAAAATCGCGGATGGCAAACCAAGACATCGAAACAATGATAATGGCAATGATGGCCAAGATAATGAGGGTGTATAAGCGTTTGTTGCTAAATACGTCTTGTGCCCCCCACATTACCCAGGCAAACCACACGATGCCTTCTATAACGGGCAGCAGTCGCTCAAACTTTAAATGGCGGTTTTGGCGATTGGGAATCCAGTAGTAGATCAGTTTTTTGAGAAAACGGAACAACAAAAAGATGCCTACCCCCAATGCGATGAACCAGATGACCGAGGTGTATGATATGTTAAAGTTGATGTCTTTCAGCACTTAAATGAAAAATTAAAAGTGAAAAAATAAAAATTTTGGCAGATTTGACTCAACCACCAAAGTTCCTTAATAATTGTGGTTTGGTTTTGCTGAATATCGATTATAAAAATTCGTTTTTAGCTACAAACCAATAATTATATGACCCCTAAATTTGTCAACTCGTTGATTAAATGAAACTCGAGGTATTGATTGATTTTGAGCAAGTTTTTACTCGTTTCTTTGATAATTCCAGCCCTTTTCAAGATTCTTATCTTGTTGTATACCACTCGTTCATCCTCTTGGGTAATGCGAATCAAACGATCTAAGGTAAGGTGCTTGTGTAAAATAAACTGCACAATCCAAATCATCCATTCCTCGGGTAGTTGTCGTAAGATATCGGTATTCGGGTTGACGGGCTCACGTATGGTGAGCACCCCTTCATTGACTTCCTCGATATGGGCAATCCAAGCCTGAAGCGCAATCCCGACATTGCCTTGTGAATAATCAAAGTACTTACTCATTAATCGGGCATACTTCCAATTGCTCAAGTCTTTTTCGGTATTGCCTTTCCATTTAAAGGTAATCGGGCTCGACCGATGACGGAACAATATGATGTCCTTCAAAGCCTCAGCATTGAAGGGTTCACATTGAATTGTGGCCAGAAAATAATTTTCAATCTTTTTGACCATATTGATAAAGCGCAAGGCGTGCCGATTGATATTCAAAATAAAGAAGCATTGTTCGCTGTAGGTATCAATCAAATCCAACAATTCGTCCAGTACTTTCCAACCCTGAGGGCTGCGTTCCCACCAAAGTTCCAAATCGTTGAAAACCAGCACTGTATTGAAATTGAGTTCGGCAAAAATTTCAGGATATTCACCCTCAAAGCCTACCCCATTTTCAAAAGCCCGCTTGAAATCCATTACATCAATAGAACCTTGTTCAGGAGGAGTAATGAAATGCACAAAACGTTTGGGAAAGTTTTGCTCAGCGATGTGTTGTGACAAGAAAGTACGACCTGAGTTATAGTCTCCAGTGATCATCAAGGCGCCACCAAAGCCTTCTTTAAAGCGTTTAACGGCTTTTTTTGCTTGCTCGAGCTGGGGTTTTCGTCCAATCCAGAAATCTTCACCAAAAGTATTTTTATGGGTAAACAACTGGTTGTAATACACTGGCAGGTGTTCAGTAACAGCTGCTTTGGGAGAAATTCGTTCTACCAAGTTCAGGATAGATTCTACTAATGAATCCTGGTCTTTGGTAGACTTTTGTAATTGTTTGGCCAACAGAATACCTTCACTACGGCGATACCAAAAACGAGTCACTCCATTGCGGAAACCAGTCTGTACCCGTTGGTTGAAACTTCCCACCCTAGACAAGCGGGTTTTATTTTCTCTGGTACGGATGTATTGATTGGCATTAGAAGCCGAGCGACTGATGACATAAGGGCTGAGTTTACCAACAATGTTTTGCCAAATATTGTCGATGCTGTTGCTGGTTTGTTGGTTGATGAGGTCTATTTCTTGGCGTTCTTTGTCTATTTGTTGCTTTTCTTCGGCCAACAATTCCTTGATCTGAATCTTGATGTCGTTTTGCTTCAGTTCGTTGGTATTTTGTAGCTGACCAATGTGAAAAGACAACATGCGCTTTACCTCATTGGTCATGTTGCTGGCTCGCTGAAGTTTACGGGGTAAATCCTGAGTATAGTCCAGAAGAGGCTCTATGAGGTTTTGCTGTACCAGATAATCTAGCAAACGATTGAGGAATACGGGCGTGGACTCCAATTCTTCTAATTCTTCGGTCTCGAGACTGCTCAACGATTCTTCCGAGATCATATCAATGGTTTCGGAATATTCACTCATCAAATGCTTGAGCTTGTCCAAAAACTTGTCTACCGACTGTTTAAAATAACCATCCAAATCTACTGCATATTGGGTGCGTACCGCCCAGGCCTTGTATTGGGCCTCATCGTTGATGTCGAAGTTGTCTAAGAATCGCTCGAGAATATTCAGTGGTTTTACTACATTTTTTTCTACCAAACGACTCAAGTCTTGCTCAAACCTCTTGAGCAAACGTTGTAGTTGTTTGCGGAAAGACAACAACTTGGCATCAATGAGGGTGGTTTTGGTCACCAGTGCTTGGTTGTGTTTCCACAAATCGGGCAATTCATCAATGTTATTTTTCAGTTTGCGTGCTTTCTTAAACTCCTTGCGGTTTTTACGCAATACCTGGTTGGTCTCCAGACTATCAAAATTTTGGCTGATTTCCTGAATTTCCCGTTGGGTTTCGAGCAGTAGAATGTGGTTGTATTTATATACTTTTTCTCGTTGGTCGTTGGTTATTTCAAGAATAAAATCCTTGATCTTTTCGTATTCGTGATCTACCAAATCCTGGAATGCGTCCTGGCTAAAAGTAGCTCCAGGTTTACCATTTTGCGACGACTGATCTTGACCATCGGGCAATTGTTTGGATTTGGAGGATGGGGTGTTGGCGTATTTTTCTATAATGTCGAGGCTACTGCTTGTTTTGCGGAGCAATTCCTGCAAACTGGCATTGTAGTTTACATTAGATCGGTCAAAATCTTTGTACAACTCGGCAAAGGTTTTTTGCCCCATTGTTTGCACATAAAATTCGAGTACCCTATGGTGTTTAAAATGATAAGTCAGCGGTTTTTTGCTGAGTTTTTGTTTGAGTCGGTTCGAGCGATTTAGGTTTTTGACTAGTTTTTGATGTTTTTCGTCTTGCTCAAAAAAAGCGCGCTCGTATTTTATCGGAATCATCTTGGGGTTATCGGCGATTACTTTTCCAATGCTTTTGTAAAGCCATTCGGTACCCTCTATCAAATTGTCATGTTTTTCCTTGAGTTGTTCCTCAATAAAGCCTTCGATCAACTGGCTGCTTTGCTGCAAAAAACTCAAGTGAGTGTCCAGGATGGTTTGAATATTTTCCCGGGTTTTTTCGTGAACGGCTTCCTCTTTGATCTTGGCAAAACACTGCTTGATGATTTCTCTGAAAGCCATCGTCAGTTTTTTATCGATGGCATAATTGGGATTGATGTATTGCTGACTGTAATCTAATAAGATTGTTCGGAGCTCGTCTTGAAGCTGAGTTACTATTTCGGCAAGCTCTTTTCGTTCGGGCAGAATCAGTTCTGGTATTCGGTATTCGTCTACACTGGTTTCAGGTACATTGTCATCTACTTCCTCAATGGTAATGCCTAAATCTTTGGCCGAAGTCTGGAAGTACGAAGAAGATTTTACCAGAATGGCGGTCTTGTTGATTTGCGCAATGAGTTGATTGGTATTTTCGTAAAACTCAAAATCCATGCGGGAATTGATCTCGGGTAAGCCCAAAATTACCAAATCTGCATTGGCCGATTCGTGATTGATGATCTCCTGATAAGGCCGTTCGTGGACCTCATTGCTAATCAGTTTTACCTCGGCATCGATCCGCATCTCATCCAACATGAGCGTGGTATTTTTGTATACCCGGTTTTGGTTCAAATTGCCTTCGCTTACAATGAGGCAACGGATTTTGGCCTTGCGCCAATCGTCGGAAGCTTGAATAAACTTGAGGAGAGTAAGGGTCAGGTTGACATTGAACCCCTTGCCTCGCCACCAAATATCTATCGATTCAAATTTACCAAACCCTTGGTCTTGGTTGTAGTCCATCAACAAGATGTTGTAATCGAGCTTGATGAGGTTGTGGACAAAAGATATAAACTTGACTGGTTCCTCGGCATCACTTCCCCAACCCATCAATACTGTATTGGGGTCCAAACCCGAAAATCCGTAGGTACGGGCAATGTTTTCCATACCATCGTATAAGTCTACACAGTCTTGTTTGCGGGTAAAGAAGCCCATCGTAGAGTCGGTAGAGGCACCGTTGAGATTGCTAGAATCAAATTGTTGGGGCTTAGAGAATACCACGTCGGCTGAGCGGCTCTCTACCAAATGAAAGTCAGACAGGAAGCCCAGGCGTCCTACTAGAGTTTTTCCAAACTTTACCAGATGAGGTCGGGCTTCTTCGCCTCCACTAAACATAATGATGTTGGGGCGCCAGTTGCGTTGTTTGGTTTCTTTTTTTACGATATTGTACAACCCCCTACGCACTACCGAAGCCCATACCCCTTCCCAGACATCGCCAAAGCCCAATGAGATTTGCTTGCGCACCAAATACACAAAAATGGCCCCAATGATGACAAATGCCACTACCATGGAGGTGAAGTCCAAGGCGATCATGACAAACATTGTAAAACCAAAACCAGTCAGGCTGACAAACTTTGGAATTTTGAAAGTAGGACGAAAATCAGGACTGGCCCAGCTTTCCAAAAACGCGGAAAGGTTGATGAAGCCATAAGCAGCGAGGTAAAACATAGATACCACCTGAGCAATGGCGTTGAGTTCTCCAATGAGTACCCCCGCTTCGGCAATCACAAAGGTAAGGATCAAGGCATTGCGAGGTTCATTATTTTGACCTACCCCTTTGCCAAATACCTTGGGAGTAATTTTGTCTACCGACATGGCCTGTAAAATGCGAGGAGCTCCTAAAATACCGCCCAATGCCGAAGACAAGGTAGCGCCCCAAATGCCCGCCAATACAAAACCGGGTGATATAAAAGCGATTTCTTTGAGAATGTTGCTGTTGTTGCGCAACGTGGCAGGGTCAATCGTAAAAGTAAGGAAAATAGCCAGTATAATGTATACAATCAAACCAACCCCAATGGCCAGCATGGTACCACTTGGAATGTTCTTTTTGGGGTCTTTCAAGTCCCCTGACATGGCTACGCCTGCCGTAAACCCCGTTACTGCCGGGAAGAATATCCCGAAAATCATCCCAAAAGAGGCATCGCTGCCGTCGGGGCGGGTAATCAAAGCGGGGGTTTTAGGGGCAAAATCCCGGTTACCCATAAAAATAGCCACCAAAGAAAGTACAATGGCTGCCATAATAAAAAACTGGGTCTTGAGGGCAAAAGAAGTACTGATAAAGGCTATGGTGGTAACAAAAATAACGGTAGCGGTACCTACCAAACGTAAATCATTGACGGTGACAGCGTGCGAATTGGCCAAAATGACGCCTTGAACGGTACCAAATTGTTGTTCGGCTACTTGGCTTTTAAGAGTCGTTTTGAGGGCGGCTAGGTAAGTGTTTTGGTCACTAAAGACGGTTTGTAACTCCAGGCTGTTTTTCAGAGGAGCAATGATGTCGTTGACACTGGCCAAATCCAGTGTTTTGAGCATTTGTGGTGTAATGTTTTTCTGAATCTCAAGCAGGGCTTGCTCGTTGATCTGATAACCCGAGGCCATTCCAATGAAATCCAGAAAACTTTCTGAAAAACCAATGACATACAAGGCAATACTGAGGGCGGTACCCACAAAAAGGGTGATCCCGATGGCTCCTCCAATAGGGAGACCCAAACTTCGGGATAAAATATAGTAAAGCCCGCCTGCTTGTACTTTTTTATCAGTAGATATCGAGGATACACTCAATCCGGTAGAGACCGAGATAACGTGGGCAATTAAAATAATGATGATGGTCCAGAATAAACCTGCCTGACCTACTACCCAACCCAAACGCAGATACATAATTACCCCCAAAATGGTCAGCACCGAAGGGGTAAAAACACCGCTAAACGCTCCAAATTTTTTCGACTTTGCCATAAATCAATTGCCTGACTTACAAAAACTTAAGGTATGCACTTACATACTTTTAGTACAGTATTGTACAGGCAGCTCTTTAATTTGTAGGATGCAATTAAGAAATTGTTTGAATACTTTTCAAACAGCTTCCTGGAATTTTCGAAGTAACAATGAAATCAAGTTAGTTATAAAATCTAAATTAGAAAATTTTTAACCTTTGCAATGGTTTCAAAAC